>CADBTC010000208.1 GCA_902797445.1 uncultured Eubacteriales bacterium
CGAGCATGGCGGCGATCCGAGCTCTGTGGAATTCTGCCACAAGATCGGTCTGGACTATGTGAGCTGCTCTCCCTTCCGCGTGCCGATCGCCCGGCTGGCTGCCGCGCAGGCCGCCATCGCCGAGAAGAAGTAATTTTTCGGGCGATCTGACGCAGAAAAAAAGATCAAAAAAGACCTCGGGCCCTCCCCGCAAGGGGAGGGTTTTTTCCGGCTTTTCGGCATGGCTTTCGGCAGAAAGCAGATGTTTTGTTCTGGGGCGGATGACGGCCTCGGATGGTTTCCCGTAAGGAGGGTTTTTTCCCGGCTTTTCGGTAGAAATCAGACAGCGCGTCATGGGCGGACGGGGCCGCCCGCGGGCCTGCCGGCAGAGGAAGGGCTTTTTTGTGTATTTGGTACAATTCCATAATTGCGTTTTGGGGCGGATGATGGTAAAATATGTGAAATGGGTGACAGCGGTCACAGAAAAGGAGGAATGAAACAGAATGGGTAAGGTGGTTGTTTTTGATCATCCCCTGATTCAGCATAAGCTGAGCATTATGCGGGATAAGCACACCGGGACCAAGGCATTCCGCGAGATGCTGTCCGAGATCTCGATGCTGATGGTGTTCGAGGTGACCCGTGATCTGGAAACGGAAGAGATCGAGGTCGAGACGCCGATCTGCACGGCGAAGTGCCGCCGGCTGAGCGGCAAGAAGCTGGGCATCATTCCGATCCTGCGGGCCGGGCTCGGCATGGTGGACGGGGTGACAAACCTGATTCCCTCCGCGAAGGTGGGGCACATCGGGCTGTATCGGGATCCGGCGACCCTGGAGCCCGTGGAATATTACTGCAAGCTGCCCGCGGACAGCGAGAACCGGGAGCTGCTGGTGCTGGATCCCATGCTGGCCACCGGCGGAAGCGCCAGCGCGGCCATCAGCTTTATCAAAAAGCGGGGCTGCAGCCGGATCCGGCTGGTGAACCTGATCGCCGCGCCGGAAGGCATCGCCCGGATCCAGAAGGATCATCCGGACGTCGACATCTATGTGGCGGCCCTGGACGAGAAGCTGAACGAGCACGGATACATCGTGCCCGGTCTGGGGGACGCCGGGGACCGGCTTTTCGGGACCAAATAACCTTTTCGATCTATCCTTTCGATTTCTCTTTGCGACCTCTTTCCGGCTTCATCCGGGAAGAGGCTTTTGCTTTGGTGCACGCCTTGATAAAAAGACTGAAATCGATTATAATAGCGGGCGTGAAAGGACGGGCGAGAAGGAAGGATGACGCACGCGAGGCTCGCACCGCTCTGCGGTGTGACGGATTATGTTTTCCGTGAAATCTGCTTCGAGCAGGGATGCGAGCAGGCGGCCACGGAGATGATCAGCGCCATGGGCTATCTGTGCGCGCCGAATCAGCGGGCCGTGACGGAGCTGATGATCCGGGGGGAGAAAGAGGGCCCGCTGGCGGTTCAGCTGTTCGGGCGGGATCCGGATACGGTGGCCGAAGCGGCGAAGCGCATGGAGGATCTGGGCCGGTTCGACAGCATCGACCTGAACATGGGATGCCCGGCGCATAAGATTGCCCCTTCGGGAGAGGGCTGCGGGCTGATGCGGGTGCCGGATACGGCGGAAGAAATGATGCGGAAGACCGTGCGGGCGGTGTGCCTGCCGGTGACGGTGAAGATGCGCATCGGGTGGGACCGGGCGCACCTGAACGCCGTGGACCTGGCCCGGCGGGCGCAGGACGCGGGCATCCGCGAGATTACCGTTCACGGGCGGACCCGGGAACAGCAGTACAGCGGGGAAGCGGACTGGGACGAAATCGCCCGGGTCGCGGAGAGCGTGGACATTCCCGTATACGGAAACGGCGATATCTGGGACGGGGAAACCGCCCTGCGGCGGGTCCGGGAAAGCGGCGTCGCGGGGGTCGTCATCGCCCGGGGCGCGATGGGGAATCCCTGGATCTTCCGGGAAATCCGGCAGCTGGACCGGGGGGAAAGCCCCGCGCCCGTGACGGCGGAAGAGCGGTTCCGGATGATCGAAACGCACTACCAGAGGCTGCTGGCCTGGAAGCCGGAACACATCGCGGTGCGGGAGATGCGGAAGCATATCGGATGGTACCTGAAGGGCCTGCGGGGCGCGGCCCAGATCCGGATGGAGGTCAACCGGGCGGAAACCCCGGAAGCGGTTCAAGCGATTCTGTCAAGGTTTCGGCAGGAAACCGAAGAAGCACAGGAGGACGGAGAAAGATGAAAAGAATCTGGTGTCTGGTCATCGCGGCAGTCATGACGCTGTGCGGAACCTGGGCGTCGGCGGAAACGACGGACTATACGCTGGCGGAAAAGTTTCAGTGGCAGATGAAGTCCGGGAGCGGCATGGCCGGGACGGTGCAGCTGACCGCTGATGGGGCGGGCCCGCTGGACACGGCGCTGCAGGGACTGACGGGGGCCGAGATTCAGGTCCGCGCCCTGCGGAACCAGGGGGATGAGCATTACGCCTTCTACATCGAAGGGGAGGATGGATCCCGGCGGGGGCTCACCGAGCTGCTGAAGCAGGAGGATACCTGGTATTTCCGCAGCGATCTGCTGCCCGGGGAGGACGTATGGCAGATGCCCGACGCGTTCCAGGCCGCGGAGATGCTGCACAGCGTGCCGGAGGGCGGGAATCCGTCCATTACGCCGGCGCTGGTGCGGGTCCTTCAGATGTCGGAAAACAAGCGGAAGACCATTCTGGATCCCGCCCTGGAAAAGCTGAGCGGATGGCTGGAGATCTGGCTGGCCGATTTCGCCGGCGTGTCCGTGGTGCGGAAGCTGGAGAACGGAACCTCCGGGGTCGACATGATGTACAACATCCCCATGCGCGAGATCCGGAAGGAGATCGTGGCGCTGATCCAGGCGCTGATCCGGGACAGCGACGGGCAGGCCCTGCTGAACGCCATTTTCACGGCGGATGAGGCCGAGCTCTATGCCAATTCCTACCTGGATTACTATTATCTGGATGCCATGGAATCCCTGGATAACGATTATGACGTGGTGTATACCCGGACCGTCACCACCCTGGGCCAGACGGTGGCCAGCAGCCTGGAGATGCCGCTGGACGAAAGCCGGACCGGATTCCAGGCCCTGAGCATCGATGACAACGGCGGGCTGATTTCCATCACGGCCCGGGGGGATGAGCGGCTGCTGGCCGTGCAGATGCCCCGGACGATCGACTTCAACGAGATCGACGCCGCCAGCATGTGGGTATACTACAAGCCTTCGGAATCCGACGTGGCGCAGAATCAGATGCTGGCGCCCGTCGCGGTGCGGCTGGATCTGACCCATGAACACGAGCTGACCGAGGACGAGGACAACCGGATTCACCTGACGGATACGTGGACCCTGACCGGGACCCACGATCTGTCCCAGCTGCCGGAGGGGGAGAAGGCCGCGGAGTATCCGCCCCAGGAGCCCATCAGCGGCAGGCTTTCCCTGCACTACAGCAGCCGGAACGCCCAGGCCAGCCCCACGAGCCTGGAGGTGGAGGGGTCCCTGAAGCAGGGCGCGGCGATGAACATCGGCGTGACCGCGAAGCTGAAGACGGTGGCGCCCTGGACCTACGAGGCGTTTACGACGGACGAGGCCCGGGAGATCATGAGCCTGGACGAGCTCGGCCGGGCGGTGCTGTTCGCCGAATGGCTGACCTCCGCGGGTGAGCTGATCGCCCGGGTGAAGGAAGCCGCCCCGGCCCCCGAAGCGACCGAGGAGCCGGCGGAGACGGAAGAAACAGAGGGAACGGAAGAGACGGAAGAGACCGGGGAAGCGGAAGAAACCGCGGACACGGAAGAAACGCTGGACGCGGAAGAAACAGCCGAGGAGACAGCCGTAACGGAGGAAACCGAAGCGGAAGAGACGGCCGAAGGCGGGACCGCCGCAGAAACGGCTGAAACGGCGCCGGAGACCGAAACGGAAACGACCGAAGACGCGTCGGAAACCGAGGCTGAAACAGAAACGGCCGAAACCCCGGAACCCACAGGAACCGACCAGGAGACCGAAACCGCTGAACCGGCCGAAGCGCCCGGCAGCGAAGCAGAGGCGGACGGGTAAAACCCGTATCCCGCGTAAAACAGCTAACAGGCCCTAAAAATCAGAACAACCCGCTTTCTGAACGAAAGCGGGCTTTTTTTGACAGCGTTAAACCTGCTGCAGGAGGCAGACGGCCTGGGCCGAGATGCCTTCGCCGCGGCCTTCAAAGCCGAGGTGCTCGGTGGTGGTGGCCTTCACATTGATTCGGTCCGCGGGAAGGGAGAGGGCCTCGGCCAGCTTTTGCACCATGGCGGGAATATAGGGGGAGAGCTTCGGGCGCTGGGCCACGATGGTCACGTCCACGTTGGCGGGGCGGAAGCCTTTTTTCCGGAGGTCGGCGAGGACCTTTTCCAGCAGGAGCATGGAGGAAATCCCCTTATACTGGGGATCCGTATCGGGAAAATGATGCCCGATATCCCAGAGGCCAGCAGCGCCGAGCAGGGCGTCCATCAGGGCATGGAGGGCGACGTCCGCGTCGCTGTGGCCCAGGAGGCCTTTCTCCCATGGAACCTCCACGCCGCAGAGGATGAGCTTCCGGCCCTCCGTGAGCTGATGGACATCATAGCCCTGACCCACCCGGAAGGGGGGCAGAGGCGCGGTTTCTTTGGGCAGGAACGCTTCCGCCATCAGAAGATCCTCCTTTGTCGTCAGTTTCAGGTTTTTCCGGCTGCCCTCGGACAGGTGCACGGGGAATCCCGCGTGCTCCATGAGGGCGGCGTCGTCCGTGGCCTCATAGCCGTCCTCCGCGGCCCGGCGGTGCGCGGAGAGCAGATCCCGGAGCCGGAAGCCCTGGGGGGTCTGCATGGCCCGGAGCGCACTGCGGTCCAGGGTGCGGGTCACGAAGCCCTGGGAATCTGCCTGTTTGACGGTATCCGTCACCGGAACCGAGGCGACGCCGGAACCGAAGGCTTCCACATCCCGCAGGACGCGGGCGATCAGGTCCGGATCCACCAGGCAGCGGGCGCCGTCATGGACCAGGACGGCTGCATTCGTATCTTCCGCACCGGAGGCAGACGGCAGATCAGCCTTCAAGGCTCCGTCATGGACCGGCACCGCGGCTTTCGACGCATCGGCATCGGAAGGGGCTGTGAACGCTGATCCGCAGGCGCCGGAAAGGGCGGACAGGCCGCTGGCTACGGACTGCTGGCGGGTATTTCCGCCGGGGACGAAATCCACGGGGAAGGGCAGATTCAGGGGCATAACTGCCTGCCGGACGGCCTCCAGATCCTCCGGCCGGCAGACCAGCACCATGCGGTCGGCCGCGGAGCGGAAGGCTTCCGCGCTGCGGGTGATACAGGGCATACCGCCCACGGGCAGGAGGATTTTGTTCATCCCGGCCCCCATGCGGGAGCCGCTGCCCCCGGCCAGCAGGATCACATAGACCGGTTTTTTCGTACTCATGACCGCTCCTGCGCCGCAGCGGCGTCCTCCTGCAGGACGCGGTAGAGCTTATCGGCGTCCTCCTTGCGGACCGTTTCCGCCACGGAGAGCACCTCGTAGGCTCCGATATGCTCGCCGAAGCGGATGGTGAGCCGGTCGCCGGGCTTCACATCGGCGCCGGGCTTCGCGACTTTTCCGTTGATTTCCACCCGGCCGCCGCTGCAGGCTTCGTTGGCCACGGTGCGGCGCTTGATGATCCGGGATACCTTCAGATATTTATCCAGTCTCATGGCTTTTCCTTTCCAACAATATCCTTCGTTCATCCGATTCCGGAAGGCGCTCCGGAACGGTCTTTTCAGATGCTTTCTTTTCCGTCAGATGCCTCGCCGATCCGGCGCAGGAGCTCGTCCGCCGTCAGGTCCTCGGGCTTTCTGCCCTCCGCGAGGATCGCTTTTTCCGCCCGCTGGACGGCGGTCTTCAGGCCGTCGGCGCCGTGATGGAGCAGGATTTCCGCGTCCCGGTCCTGGAGACGGCACAGCTCCGTGCACCGGAGCAGGAGCGCCGACATGCTTTCCTCCGAAAAGGCGCCGTCCCGCAGGATTTCGCCGGAGAGGGCCCGGATATCCGCGGCGACCGCCTCCGGATCCCGGCGCAGGGCCGGGAGCTGGGCCAGCTTCTTATAGAGCTTGATGGCATACTTCAGGGAGGGCAGGGCGGGGGAGACGTCGCTGAGGGATTCCCCCACGGTCCGGGAGCCGGTTTCCTGCCGCTTGAGAGCCTCCCAGGAGGCCGTCATGTCCGCGCGGACGGCATCAGCGCCGGAGCGGGCAAAGAGATGGGGATGACGGCGGATCATTTTTTCGCAGATATCGGAGACCACGTCCGTCATCGTAAACTCATCGAAGGATTCGGCGATGGAGGCGTGAAAGAAGACCTGCAGGAGCACGTCGCCCAGTTCGTCCGCCAGATGATCCGTATCCCCGTCCTCGACGGCCGAGACCACCTCCCAGGCTTCCTCAACCATATAGGGGGTAAGGGAGGAATGGGTCTGCACCCGGTCCCAGGGACAGCCGTCCGGCGCCCGGAGGCGGGACATGATGGCCTGCAGATCCGAGAAGGTGAAACGGTCCCGGGACAGATAGGACGCGCCGGGGACGAAGAGGGCCGCCGTATGGTCATAGGCCTTCTGGCTGTCCAGAAGATACAGGGGGATTTTCCGGCAGGGGCGGGGATTTTTCTGAGAAGGCGGGAAGAAGAAGACCTCCCGCTCGTCCCCATAGAGGTCCGAGAGGCGCAGCTTGACCTCCCCGGCCAGGAGCGCGGAATCCAGCTCCACGACCCAGAGGGAGGCCGAGGGATCCGGCACGGCGGAAAGCATATCCGCGGCGGGGACGATCCGGACCGCGTCTGACGCGGGGGCGTCCCCGGGCAGCATCGCCTCGCAGGCGTTCATCAGGCTGAGGCCCGGCAGGATCCGGAGCGCGCCGGGGTTTTGCACGTCCGCGGTTTCCCGCAGGGCCCGGACGGCCCCGTCCCGGGGCGGATCCATGACCGCGAAGGTCAGGGGGCTTTCCGCGGCCCGGGCCCACAGATCCCGCGCCATGGCCTCGTGCATGGTATCGAAATCCTCATAGGCATCATAGAATCCGTCCAGGGATCCAAAGGCGATGCCCTGGTCCCGGAGCCAGTCCGAAACGGGATGCCGGGCGGTCCGCAGGATCAGGCGGGATGCGGCGCGCAGGGCGTCGGCCGCCTGCAGGGTCATCAGGTCCGGGGAACCGGGCCCCAGGGGCACCACAGTGATTTTCGGCTTCATGCCTTCCTCCCTTTCCGGCGCAGCCGGCCGGTCAGCGACCGCAGGTCCTCCTTATTCGCAGCCCCGGTCCACACGGCGGCGAGCGCGTATACGGCCACCCCGACGCCCACCTCCACGATGGTAAAGACCCGATGGAAGGGCAGGACGGACCGGAGGCCCCAGACCGCCAGCCCCATGACGGCCGCAGCGAGGGCCGGCTTCAGGATCCAGCCTTTCAGGTTTGGCTTGATTTCCGCGTATTTGCAGACATAATAGAGATTCGGCACCAGGGACACCGAATAGCAGACGATGGAGGCGAAGGGGCCGCCGTGGATATGGAAGCCGGGGATGCCCACCAGGATATAGTTCATCAGGATTTTGCAGCTGACCCCGGCCACCAGGGTGTACATGGGAATTTTTTCCTTGCCCAGGCCCTGCAGGATGGCGCTGGTCGCCTGGACGACGGTAAAGAGGACCACCGTCAGGCTGGAGACCGTCAGCAGCTCCCAGCCCAGCTGGAACTGATCCGGGGCCAGGCTTTCATAATACAGGAAGCCAAAGACCGGCTTCGCCAGCACGCTCATGCCAATAGAGCAGGGAAAGCCGATCAGGAAGGAGAGTCGCAGCCCCTGATCGCAGACCTTCTGCATGGCGTCCCGGTCGCCCACGGCGCGCGCGGCCGATACCGCCGGTACCAGGCTCATCGCCACGGCCAGGGCCAGGGCGGTCGGGAGATTGATCAGCCGGATCACCAGGCCGGAAAAGACGCCATAGAAGGAACGGGCGACCTCGTTGGTGAGGCCCGCGTCCATCATCCGGGGCACCATCATGACGGAATCCACAAACTGGGCCAGGGGCACGATGCAGGCCGACACCGTGATCGGAATCGAGATCGCGAAGAGCCGGGACGCCAGGACGCCGGTTTCCGCCAGGGGCGCGTCCGCCCGCTGGGGCAGGGACCTGAAGGCGGGCATGCGGCGGAAATAGACCACGGCCATCATCACCGTGGCGCAGACCTCGCTGAGCGTGATGCCCAGCAGGGCGCCCGCCGCGCCCAGGGCCAGGGAGCGCTTCGCACCGAAATAGGCCAGGGGCAGGGAGAAGAAGAGCTTCGTGACCTGCTCCACGATCTGGGACAGGGCCGTCGGCTGCATGGTCTGCTGGCCCTGCATAAAGCCGCGAAAGGCGCTCAAGGCGCAGACGAGGGCCAGGCAGGGGGCGATGGCGTGAAAGCCGAGGGCCGCCCGGGGCTCCCGGACCATATCGGTCAGGAACGCGTTGCCCAGCAGCATCAGCAGCGTGCCGACGCAGCCCAGACCCGTCAGCACCCACAGCGCCGTGCGGAACACGCGGTGGGCATTCCGGGGATCCTCCTTCGCCATATAGCCGGAAACCATCCGGGACACGGCCACGGGAAGCCCCGCGGAGGAGAGGGTCAGGAGCAGGTTATACGTCGGAAAGACGGACTGAAAAATCCCCAGTCCCTCGGAGCCGATGGTCCGGGTCAGGGGCACCGTATAGAGCAGCCCCAGCACCTTGCAGATGATGCCGGCGATGCTTAGGACCGAGACCCCTTTGACGATGGATTTTCGGGTATCAGCAGACAATCGGGAGATCCTCCTTTTTTCCCGGGACTTTCGGGATGAACGTGTAAGCGCCTTTTTCCCTGGAATTTCACACAGAACGGGTCAGGCGCCTTTTTTACCTGGACTTCCAGGCGGAACGGGTAAAGAGCAGCAGGATGGGGAAGAGCTCCAGCCGGCCCGCCAGCATCAGGAAGCAGCACAGCAGCTTTCCGAACACGCCGTAGCCCGTGAAGTCGCTGGCCACGGCGCCGAAGGCCGGGCCTACATTGCTGACGCAGGTCAGGGCGGCGGAGAAATTATCCATGGCCGCGAATTTTCCCTCCAGGGAGAGGAGAAAGCCGCCCAGAACCACGAGGGTAAAATAAATCGTGATAAAGACCGAGATCTGGGTCAGCATGCTTTCCTCCACGGCCTTGCCGTCCAGCCGGACCACCTGCACCTTCTTGGGCTGATCCGTGGAGCGGACCGCCCGGCGGGCGGTTTTATAGGCCAGGAGCACGCGGATGACCTTCATGCCCCCGGCGGTCGACCCCGCGCAGGCGCCGATCAGCATGGCCACGACCACAAGGGTCTGGGAGGCGACGGGCCAGAGGTTAAAATTCACCGTACAGAACCCGGTCGTCGACGTAATGGAGCAGAGCATGAAGGCGCTGTAGCGGAAGGAGCGCAGGAAGCTGTTTTCGTAGAAGGGCAGATTCAGCACCGTCAGCGTCAGGATCATGACCGCCACCAGGGACAGATACCAGCGGAATTCCTCATCCCGGAAGAAGGAGAAAAGCTTGTCCTTCGGACCGGAGATCAGGAAGCGGTAATAGAGGGCGAAGTTGACGCCGAAGAAGAACATGAAGGCCGTAATGACCGCCTCGGCCGCGGGATTATGCAGGCCGCCCACGCTGTCCAGATAATTGCTGAAGCCCCCGGTGCCCGCGGTGGACAGGGAATGCAGCGCCGCGTCATAGGCGTTCAGGCCGCTGAGCAGCAGGGCCAGGAATTCCATCAGGGTCAGCAGGATGTAAATCCGATACAGGATTTTCGCGGTGGTCCCGGTATGGGGGACCAGCTTGCTGAGGGAGGGGCCGGGGCTTTCCGCCCGGACCAGATGGGACGTGCGCCCGGTCAGCTTCGGCAGGAGCGCCAGGGTCAGCATCAGGACGCCCATGCCGCCCACCCAGTGGGTCGTGGCCCGCCAGAACATGATGCCCCGGGGGAAATGCTCAAAGTTGGTCAGCACGGTGGCCCCGGTGGTGGTGAACCCGGAGACCGATTCAAACAGGGCGTCCTCAAAGCGCGGATAGAGCCCGGAGAAGAAGAAGGGGAGGGCGCCGCCCACGGAGAGCACCAGCCAGCCCAGGCCCACGACCAGGAACCCTTCGCGCAGCCGGAGATGGGCAGCGCCGGAGCCCGGACGCACCAGGAACCAGAGCAGCGCCCCGGGAATCAGAAGCCCGCCGCAGCATTCCGCGAGCACGGCCGCGTCCCCGTCCCCAAAGTACAGCGCCAGCAGGAGGGAGGGGATCATCGCCAGGGCGACGATCGCCAGCATCGCCCCCAGCAGGCGAATCATCAGCTTTCTGTTCATCGATAAATGACCTCGTTCAGATCCCCCAGACCGGATTCGCGGGAGATAATGACCACATGATCCCCGGCCTCGATTTTATCGTTGCCGAAGGGGACGATGACCTTGCCCTGATGCACGATCACGGCAACCAGGGTGCCGGAATGCATGCTCAGATCCTTCAGGGGAATGCCGACATAGGCGTCGCCTTCCCGGGCGATAAACTCGATGGCCTCCGCCCGGCCGTCCGCCAAGCGGTACAGGCGCTCGATCTGGGTGCCCTTGCTGTGCTCCCGGGCCCGGACGTAGCGCAGAATGGTCGAACAGGTGATGGACTGTGGGCTGAGAATGGAATCCAGACCCAGCTTGCTGAGCAGGTCCGCGTAGGCGGTGCGGGTGTTTTTCGCGATGATCTTCGGCACGCCGCAGCGGGCGGCGTACATGCCGGTCATCAGGTTTTCCTCGTCGCGGTTGGACAGGGAGATGTAGGCGTCCATCTGGGACAGGCCCTGCTCCTCCAGCAGGTCCTGATCCGTGCCGTCCCCCAGGATGACGTCCGCCCGGGGGAACTGCTCGCTGAGGTTCCGGGCCTTGTCCGGATCCAGCTCGAAGATCGTCATATGAATGCCCACCGGGATGATCATGCGGGCGAGATAATAGGTGATTTTGCCTCCGCCCAGCACCATGACGCTGCGGACCTTCAGAGTGTTGCGGCCCAGGAAGCGGAAATACTGCGTAATATTGAGCATATTGCCGGTGATAAAGACCTTATCCCCGGCCTGAATGGCAAAATCGCCGCCGGGGATGATGACATCCCCGTCCCGCTCGACCATCGAATACAGGACGTGGGGGATGTTCGGGATGCTGGAGGCCAGGTTCTTCATGGGGATGCCCACGATCACGTCATCCGGCAGGGCCCGGAATTCCACCATTTCCACCTGGCCCCGGGCGAAGGATTCGATGCTGCCGGCGAAGGGGTAGCGCAGGAGCTTGCTGATTTCCAGGGCGGTGGCCCGCTCCGGATTGATGGCCGCGTCGATGCCCATTTCATTCTGCAGGAGCATCTGGCTTTCGTTATACTCCGGATCCCGGATCCGGGCGATGGTATATTTGGCGCCCAGCCGACGGGCCATCAGGCAGCAGAGCATGTTCGTCTCGTCGCCCTCGGAGGTGGCGATGACCACGTCCGCCCGGTCCACCCCGGCTTCCACCAGGGTTTTCGCGTTGGCGCCGTTGCCCCGGATGCACATGACATCCAGGGAATCCTGGCAGCGGTTGATGACCTCCTCGCTGCGGTCGATGACCGTCACGTCGTGGCCTTCCGCGGTCAGCCGGTCCGCCAGGTTATGGCCCACCTTTCCGGCGCCGATCAGGATAATTCGCATGAAAAAAAAGCCTCCTTGGATTTTGCCTGGTTTTTTTCGCGCGGCACAGAAGGCCGCGCCTGTATGCCTGTCCGGCTTTCGCGCGTTCGACGGGCTCCGCGGCCCACGCCGCGCGGTGTGCCGGATCCTTTATTCCTTCAGTTTGCTGATCTCCTGGGGCGTCAGATGACGCCACTGGCCCCGGGGAAGATCCCCCAGCAGGATCGGGCCGAAGGCGACCCGGCGCAGGGCCACCACCTGATGGCCCACGGCCTCCACCATTTTGCGGACCTGCCGGTTGCGTCCCTCGTGGATCGTCACCAGCAGGACGGTATCGAAGGCTTCCTTCCGGATCAGGCGGACCTCCGCCGGGGAGGTCATTTTCCCGTCGATCATCACGCCCCGGCGCAGGGTACGGATTTCCTCGTCCGTCACGTCGTTGGAGGCCTTGATCAGATAGGACTTCCGGACCTCCCGGCTGGGATGCAGGAGGCGGTTCATCATGTCCCCGTCGTTGGTCAGGAGCAGGAGGCCCTCGCTGTCGTAATCCAGGCGGCCCACCGGGAAGAGGCGGACCGGGTAATCCCGGAACTTGTCCATCACCGTGGCCCGGCCCTCGGGATCGGAGACTGTCGTCACCTCGCCGATCGGCTTATAGTACGCCAGATAGTGCTTTTCCGCCTCCGGGCGGACGACGGCGCCTTCCACCGAGACGGTATCCTTTTCCTCGTCCACCTGGACGCCCATTTCCCGGACGGTCTGGCCGTTGACCTGCACCTTTCCCTCTTGGATCATCTGTTCCGCCCGCCGGCGGGAGGCGACCCCGCAAAGGGCCAGATATTTCTGCAGCCGCATCATGTTTTTTCCGTTTCCTTCCATTGCTTCATTGCGGGCAGCGCTAAAGCCGCTCCGCTATCAGGGCTAAACTCACAGCGGGCATTTCTCCGGCAGCACCCGGTGGGTGTAGGCCCGCTCGCCGGACTTCATTTCCGCCATGGTCTGCCCGTGGCCGAGGAGCTTGTATTTATAGGTGGTGAGCCCGTCCAGCCCCATGGGGCCCCGGGCGTGAATCTTGCCGGTGGCGATGCCCACCTCCGCCCCCAGGCCGTAAACAAAGCCGTCGGCGAAGCGGGTCGAGACATTCAGGTACACCCCGGCGCTGTCCACCCGGTCCATGAAATACCGGGCGGCGGCCTGATCCTGCGTCAGGATACAGTCCGTATGATGGGAGCCGTAATAATTGATATGATCCACGGCCTCCTCCAGGGAATCCACCACCCGGATGGACAGGATGGCGTCCAGGTACTCCGTGGACCAGTCGGCCTCCGTCGCGGGCTCGCAGGCGATCAGCGCCCGGGTGCGCTCGTCCCCGCGGATTTCCACGCCCTTTTCCCGCAGGAGGTCCGCAAAGTGGGGCAGGAAGGCTTCCGCGATGGCCGCGTGGACCAGGAGGGTTTCCGCCGCGTTGCAGACGGACAGGTTCTGGGTCTTGCTGTCTAGCGCGACCTTCCAGGCCGTCTCCAGATCCGCGCTTTGATCCACGTAGACGTGGCAGATGCCGTCCGCATGGCCCAGGACGGGGATGCGGCTGTTGTCGATAATATAGCGGACGAAGGCGTTGGAGCCCCGGGGAATGATCAGATCGATGAGCCGGTCCTCCTTCAGCATGGCAGCCACGTCCTCCCGGGTTTCCATCAGCTGGGCCGCATCCGCGGGGAGGCCCGCTTCCTCCAGCGCACGGCGGACGCAGCGGATCAGGACCCCGTTGGTCCCCAACGCTTCCCGCCCGCCCTTCAGCAGGGCGGCGTTGCCGCTCTTGATCGTCAGGGACGCGATCTGCACCAGGGCGTCGGGCCGGCTTTCGAAGATGACGCCGATGACGCCGATCGGGCAGGTGACCCGATAGAGGCGCAGGCCCTCCGTGATTTCGTGGCAGAAGACCGTTTCGCCGATGGGATCCGGAAGATCCGCCAGGGCCCGGAGCCCGTCGCAGACCTGGCGAAGCTTCGCCTCGTCAAAGCGCAGACGGTGAAGCAGAGGAGATGCCAGGCCCTCCGTTTCGGCCTTCATCAGGTCGGCCTCGTTGGCCGCGAAGATATCCGCCTTTTCGGCTTCCAGCACCTCCGCCATGCGCAGCAGTGCGCCGTTGCGGGCGGAAAGGGGCTGGGCGGACAGGATGTAAAAAGACTCCCGGGCCCGGGAGGCCATTTCGGACAGATTCATGGGACAACCCCTCTTTCTTCTGTGAGCAATCGCGGGACGCCGCATCCCCACAGATAGTTGATTATAACAGATTTCAGGGGGATTGAAAAGAGCGGATCAATCTGATATCAGGGCAATCGCTTACGAACCCAGTGCCCATTGTTGAACAACTTTCATCGCATACTCAAAGCTCCATGCACAGCGTTGACGTTTTC
>CADBTC010000209.1 GCA_902797445.1 uncultured Eubacteriales bacterium
TCACCATAAAAAACAGGCAGAAGCCCTTTGATTGCTGCAAAGAGAATTATAAAACCTCTAGCAGAATTATTGCGGCAGGAAATAATCGAGAGATGCAATTACAACAATATTTTCCGGCCTGACGCTGAAGTGTTCAATCTTTCAAAAAATTCCCTTAAACCGAAACAAACCGGACGCCTGCTGCGCGTGCGCTCTTTCCGTCCTTCTCCGGCCGGTCGCCGATATAAACAGTCTCATCCGGGCAAAGCCCCTGACTGCTTAAGATACGCTGTACATTTTTTCCGGAAGGTTTCATCCCTTCGATTCCATGGATTCCGGGATAGTAAATGCCGTCCGCCCGGATACCCAGCACTTCCATCTTCTGTTCCGTGGCGTAGTCGGAATAAATCAGAATTTTTTTCTCTGCGGACTGCATCTGGGCCAGCAGGCCGAGCGTGTCAGGGTTCCTGTACTTCCTGATATAGGTCAGAGGCTCCTCGAACATCCATCTCTGAATGGCTTTTTTCAGCTGTTCAGCATCCCGGATCCCCGCTGAGGCTGCAGCCGCACGGATTTGGGCTTCCATTGTCTGGGTTCGAAAGGACGCTGTTTCCCGCAGCTTTCTGAAATGATAAATGCCCATTAGCTCCCGGAAAAAGCAGGGATGGGCCAGCAGATGACGCATCAGCCGCCCCATCATGCTGAACCGGACGGGTTTCTGTCGGTATAATGTCCCGTCCACATCGAATATGACGCCCCGGACTTCTTCCCAGTTCACCGGTTTCCCGGCCTGATCCAGCCATGTTTTCACAGCATTGCGTCCTTTCTTCAGGATCCTTTCCGCGTCAGTCATTTGGGTTTATTGCACCGGCACCAGGTCCGTCGAAGTAAAAACGGAGAGAAACGGCAGGCGCACCTTCAGCAATATGAGAAACAGGATGATGAGCAGCAGCACATAGATCATCAGTCCTTTTTCATGAAAGAGCTTTTCCGGTCTTTGGGCCGCGGAGTCCTCCTTGTAACTGATCCAGAAGTAATAGCAGAACAGCCCGATCAGAAAGGGCATCAGCAGGATCATATTCACATTGTACTTGCTCAGAAAGATACCCAGAAACAGTGTTGAGCACATGCCGTAGAAGAAGGAAGAGAGCAGCAGGCTTTTTTCCGTATATTTCAGGAAGGATTTCCGGTACAGGCCCGCCACCTGCGGGTCCCCGATCATACGGTATTCAGAGAAGCGTTTGTCCGCCATCAGAAACGCCCCGGCAAACCAGTATCCCAGCACCAGGCTCACCGGAGGAAAAAATGTATCCGTAATCATGAACCATCCGATCAACAGACGGATCGCGTTATTCACGGACTCCGTAAGTACATCCACAAAGGCAATATCTTTCGTTCTGAAAGGCTTTACGTTGTACAGAATTCCCATCACCCAGAGCCAGAGCTCCATCAGGAACAGAAATTTTCCCACCGGCAGAGCCAGAAGCAGACCTGCAGCTGATAATGTAGCGTAAAGGCAGTAAACAACAATGGGATTTGCTCCGTTTTCCACCACGCTGCGATGCTTTTTGACCGGATGAAACCGATCGAAGTCCCGATCCAGCCATTCATTGATGACATAATTTGCGGAAGCGATAAGGCAGGTTGAAAAGAAACCGGCCGCTACGGACGCCCAAAGAAGATGCAATCGTGCTTCCGGGATCATAAAGAACGCAAAACCCACCCCCGGAAAGACAAAAAACTGTTTGATCCAGTGATCCGGACGCATAATTCGAAGATAGGTTTTAACCTTCCCTGTTTTCATACTGTCCATCCTTTCTTTTATTGCTGAAGCTGCTTTTCCGGATGCATCCGGCATCAGGCCCTGCCGGCTTTCCGGGATGCCGCGCTGTGAGTTCTGCTGTCATCAGCACCGCGATAAGGGTATACATCACCAGATAAAGCCAGATCTCTACCGATGTCAGGGTGTAAAACTGATACCTCCTGGACAGCGGGATCACCGCCAGCCACCAGACCGGAATGGTATACAGCAGTCCGTAAAGCCCCATCGCGAGCCGCCCCGGCCATCGCCGGGGAGTCTCGGCCTGTTCTTCTTTCAGATACATGATCAGCGGGATGGCAAAATAAGATAGGGAATATCGATAGGCGTTCGCGGGGAAAAAAACCATAATACAGATGAGGAAGAATACTTCCCGGTACCTGCTCCGGCTCCGCCAGGCCAGCCAGGTCCAAAGCAGGCAGACCAGCACAGTCAAAACGGCGCACACTGCCTTGTTATCAATGCCAAAGAACATTTTCAGTCCGGTATAAAAGATGCCCAGCAGATACTGCAGGCGGCCGAAATTCGTATAGTGCATGGTATTTGTAATATGTCTTATCCAGAAGCAGAACCCACGGAAACCGCCGAAAAAAACAAAAGGTCCGAAAAGCAGAATCATGCTGTACAATATCAGCCGGAGCAGCTCCCTGTATCGTTTTTCCTTCAGAAAAAGGAGACCGAAAACAGCAGGATACAGCTTCAGCGCTACACATACGGCGAAGAAAACCAGGCTGATCTCCCGCTCCCAGGCTTGGCGGCTGTCCTTCAGGTGAAAAGCCGCTACCAGTATGGCCAGTACCAGCATTGTGGAATTTGCGGCCAGATACCCCGATCCGCTGAACACGGCGGAAAGCATCAGCAGCGAGAAGATGGCCAGGTCCCTTTTGCGTTTTCTTTCACCCGTCACGCTGATGGCCAGGAAAAACAGCAAGGCGTTGAATATCAGATAATAGGTCATCACCGGCAGTGCCCCGGGAATGGTCTCCGTAGATTGCCAGCCTTCAGGTAAGAAGCCCCGGACAGCGGTCAGCTTATACAGCAGGTAGTACATGCAGTATGCCAGCGGCGGAAAGCAGCCCATGGCGTCCCATCCGACATTCTCGTACAGATGATTTCGATCCACCGTCAGCCCCAGATGGGCAAAATAGTCCGAGAACCGGTTTCCTGGCTCGTTCTCCTGGACCATCCAGACATACATCCGGTTTCCGTACCGGAGGGACAGCAGAAAGAACAGCAGGATCCCCCCTGCGGAAAACAGATAAAACACACATCGGTGGTCATTTGCGAAAGTACGGCGAAGTTTCGATACCCACCTGTCCATGAATGTGCTCCTCATCCCCCGTCTGTGGTTCGTGCCGGATTTGCCTCTGGCCCGAAATGGAATATAATGGTATGCGGCTCGCATCATCTCTGCAGCATTTGAGGCACGTCCGCGCTGGACGGCCATCTGATGCTGCGGTTCAGGATCATGCACGAAAGCCTGCTCCCAGAAAAAACATACAGGGCGAACCTCAATCAATCCTCAAATGGATCCAGTTCTGTGGCAGAAAAAAAGTTGAGCATGAGTTGAAGATCTTGTTATATGATTAAATGGGTGAGGATTTCCATCGTCTGGGCGACGGCCCTGATCAATCAAGCAAGAGGTGGAAGAATGTTCAATATCCTTGTTGTGGAAGACAAGCGGGACTTGCGGGAGCTGTTCTGCGACGTGCTGAAAGAAAATGGGTACCACGCATTTCCGGCGTCAGACGGAAGGGAAGCGCTCGATCAGATGGCGCATTATTCGATCGACCTGATTATTTCCGATATTATGATGCCCGGGATGGACGGATATGAACTGACCCGGAGTTTGCGGGAAGCGAATGACTTAACACCGGTCCTGATGATTACCGCGAAAGCGGATGCAACCGATAAGCGCAAGGGATTTCGGGCCGGTACGGATGATTATATGGTAAAGCCCGTGGATGTAAACGAAATGATCTGGCGGGTGGAAGCATTGCTGCGCAGGAGCAGAATGATCAGCCGGCGAAAAACGACCATCGGTCAGACAACCTTTGACTGTGATACAATGACCGTCCAGCGGGGAGAAGAAAAAACGGAGCTGCCTCAAAAAGAGTTTTTTCTGCTGTATAAACTGGTCTCCTCCCCGAACAGAATCTTTACGCGTCAGCAAATTATGGACGATATCTGGGGGCCGGACAGCGAAAGCGATATTCATACGCTGGAAGTACACATGAGCCGGCTGAGAGAAAGGTTTAAGAGCAATCCCGATTTTTCGCTGGTTACGGTTCGCGGGCTTGGATATAAGGCGGTGAAAACAGAATGAGAAGAAGAATCCGGCTGCCCGAAAAAAAATACCGGAGGAAAATCGAAGAACTCATCAGCGCCGCGCAGGAGGTTGCCAAAGGAAATTTTGACATAAAGATAGACGAACGGACGCTGACCGGAAAGCCGCGGGCCATGGCGGAAAGTTTTAATCGTATGACGGAGGAGCTGGCCAGAGTGGAAATCTTCCGCACCGATTTTATTGAAAATGTGGCTCATGAATGCAAAACGCCGCTCATGGCCATTGAAGGATATGCAACCCTGCTGCAGAATGATAATCTTCCGGACGAAAAGCGAATGGAATATACACAGAAAATTCTGGATAATACCCGTCGTCTGTCCCAGCTGTCCGGCAATGTTCTGACCTTGTCGCGGCTGGAGCATCAGGAACAGATGATGGAAAAAGAGCCGTTCCGGCTGGACGAACAGCTGCGGGAGGTCATTCTGGGGCTGGAGAGCCAATGGACAAAAAA
>CADBTC010000210.1 GCA_902797445.1 uncultured Eubacteriales bacterium
GAGTAGGGCGGCAGATCGAAGGAAATATAGCCGTCCTGAACGGGCTCACAGGGCACATTCTCCAGGGTATGCCCGTCCTGATCCGTCAGCAGGCAGCGATGGAAGATTTCGCCTTCCGGGGCCCCGGCATCCCGGGCAAAGAGCCGGAAGGAGGTCAGGCCGGAGGTGTTGTTCATGGCGATGATGACCCGCTGCTCCTCCGTGAAGCGGGCATAGGCAATGCGGCCGTAATCCGCCAGCAGGGCTTTCAGACAGCCGGAGACCAGAGCGGGCAGCTGCTTCCGGAGGCGGATCGCGTCCCGATGCAGGGTGATCAGGGATTCATCCTCATGCCCCCAGGGGTAGGTCCGCCGGTTATCCGGATCCGTCCAGCCCACCTGCCCCGCTTCGTCCGCGTAATACACGGTGGGGGCGCCGGGCCAGGTCATCTGCAGGGTGACCGCTTCCCGGAAGACGCCCTTATTGATCTCCAGCCCCGCGGCATCGGCCCCCATGGTCGTCGTGCGGCCCACGATCCGGTTCGTCCGGGTCAGGAAGCGGGAATGATCATGATTGCTCAGCTCGTTCATGGCGCACATCAGGGACGGATAGGTAAACCGGGCCATCTTGTCCCGCATGATGTCGAAAAAGGCTTCCCCGTTCTGGTACAGATCGTCCCGGGTGGAATCGGAATGCTTTTCCATCCCGGTCAGGAACCAGGTCACCGGTTCCATAAAGGCGTCATAGTTCATGACGGTATCCCACTGGTCGCCCTTCAGCCACGTGGAGGGATCGCCGTAATGTTCGGCGATAATCAGACAGTCTGGATTTACGGCTTTGACCCGCTGCCGGAAGGTCCGCCAGAAGGAATGGTTAAACTCCGTGGTATGCCCCAGGTCGGAGGCCACGTCCAGCCGCCAGCCGTCGATATTGTACGGGTCGGAGGCCCACTTTTCCGCGATCCGGAAAATCTCCTCGCACAGCTGAGGGGAAGCCTCATAATTCAGCTTCGGCAGGGTGGTATAACCCCACCAGCCCTCATAGGTGGGCACGCGGCCGTTTCCGGAATCGTTGAAATGGAAATAGGAACGATAGGGGCTGTGCGTGCTCTGGTAGGCGCCAGGCTGGAAGCCGGCTTTTCCGAGATAGATCCCTTCGTGGTCCATCCATTTATTAAAGGATCCGCAGTGATTGAAGACCCCGTCCAGGATGATCCGCATGCCCCGCGCATGCAGCTGGCGGCAGAGGTCGGCAAAGAGGTCGTCGCTCTTTTCCAGGTTCTCCATCGAGGTGACCCGGCGGATATACCGGGGCGCGTACCCGTTATGCTTTTCCCACATCTGCATGGAAAAATCGATATCATCCGCGATGACCCCGAAGTGGGGATCGATGTGCTCATAATCCTGGGTATCGTATTTGTGGGAGGAGGGGGACACAAAGATGGGATTCAGATACAGCACCTGGATGCCCAGATCCTGCAGATAGTCCAGCTTGTCGATGATCCCCTGCAGATCCCCGCCGTAGAAGCAGCGGATATCCGTATCGGTGGGGACCGCGTTCCAGTCCTTGATGTGCTTGGAATGCCCGATCATGTAATAATATTCGTTATCCGTCACATCGTTGGTGGGATCCCCGTTGCAGAACCGGTCGGTAAAAATCTGGTACTGGACAGCGCCCTTGGACCAGGCCGGCACATGGAACCCCGGCTGGAAACGGAAGGCGTAAACGGTATTGAACTCCGGCATGGAGCCGTCCTCCGTATAGCGGCAGCCGTTTTTATCGTAGGCGATTTTCAGGTTGTTCTCGCCCTCAATGAGGAACCGGTACAGGACGAGGGTATCGTCGCAGACGATGCCCGCTTCGTAATAATCAAAGAAGGCGTCGGAGCGGGTTTTTACCATCAGGGCGCCGACCTGAAGAGATTCCAGCAGCAGGACCGCCCGCCGGGCACTGCCTTTGGCCACCCGCAGACGAATGGTCACGGAATCGCCGGGATCCGGCTCGGAGGGAAAACGGTAGGCCGGGGTCTCATCGCTGAAAACGGCGGACAGGATGTGAGCGGAAACGGACATGGATGGAAAAACTCCTTTCAGTAAGGGGTGAGCAGAAGTATACAGCAAAATCCCGCCCGGCGCAAGGTTGCAATGACCGAGTCCTTCGATTATAATACCTTTTACGTGACGTGTTCGGGCAGTACAGGCCGCCTGCTGCGGCAAATGTGTCCGCGGCTGGCGCGGGGATTCACCGGAGGAGTCCGCTGTCCGCGCGGAAAAAGGAGCGAAAAAAACATGGAGCAGGAGCTGAGCCTGCCGGGCAGCCTCCCGGCGGATTTCACATATACTTCGGAGACGGGACTGAGCGGGGAGGAAGCTGCGCGCCGGCGGGAAGCAGGAGAGGGAAACACCCCGCCCCGGGATGACGGGAAGCCCACCGCCCGCATCATTCTGGAGAATGTCTTCACCTTTTTTAACGGGCTCAATCTGATGCTGGCGCTGGCCCTGGTGCTTGTGGGCAGCTGGCGGAATCTGCTGTTTATGGGGGTGGTGCTCGCCAATACGGGCATCGCCATTATCCAGGAGATCAAGGCCCGGAACCTCATTCGGAGGCTGAAGCTGCTGCATGCGCCGAAGGTGCACGCGGTCCGGGAGGGACAGGAGATCGAAATCACGCCCGGGGACGCGGTAAAGGGGGACGTGCTGGTGCTCCGGGGCGGAGATCAGGCTGTGGCCGACGGCATCGTCCTGCGGGGCAGCGGCCGGGCCATGGAAGGCCTTCTGACGGGGGAAAGCGATGCCATTGAAAAAAAGGAAGGGGACTGGATCTATTCCGGTTCCTATCTGACGGAGGGAAAGGTCTTCTATCAGCTGGTTTACGTGGGGGCGGAAAGCTACGTCAGCCGCCTGAGCCAGGAAGCGAAAAAGCATCGGAAAGCCATATCCGGGCTGATGCGGGAAATGGAAAGGCTGATTCGGCTGGTGGCCGTGGCGCTGGTGCCCCTGGGGATCCTGCTGCTGCTCAAACAGATTTACCTGCAGCATATCCCGGTGAAGCAGGCGGTTCCCCCCTCCGTGGCCGCGATGCTGGGCATGATTCCGGAGGGGCTGATGCTGCTGACCAGCATTGCCATGGCCGCGGGGGTGATCCGGCTGGGGCGCAGGCAGGTGCTGGTGCAGGAGCTGTACGGAATTGAGGGACTGGCCCGGGTGGATACCATCTGTCTGGATAAAACGGGCACCCTGACCACCGGACGGATGCGGGCGGAGGAGATCCTGCCCCTGACCGGCACAGAGGAGGAAGCAAGAGGAGCGCTGAGCCGGTTCCTGGGCGCCTTTGACGATGCCGGGCCCACGCTGAAAGCGCTGCGGGAGACGGCGGCGCCGGGGGCAGAGAAACCCATCGCGATCCTGCCTTTCTCCTCGGAGCGGAAAAAATCCGCTGCCAGCTTCCGGGACGGGAAGACCCTGATCCTGGGCGCGCCGGAATTTGTCCTGGCGTACGAGATCCCTCCGGAGATCCGCCAAAGGATTGCCGGGCGGACCCGGGAGGGGAAGCGGGTGCTGATGCTCGCGGAGGCGGAGGGCGTCATGCAGGGAGACGTGCTGCCCGGAAACGTCCGGCCCCTGGCCCTGTGCTGCCTGCGGGACGAGATCCGTCCCCATGCGGAGGAAACCGTCCGCTATTTTAAGGAGCAGGGCGTGGAGATCCGCGTCATCAGCGGTGACAACCCGGATACGGTGTCCCGGGTGGCCGCGGCAGCGGGGATAGACGGGGCGGAAAAGACGGTGGATGCCCGGGGCCTGGATACCCCGGAAAAGATACGGGATGCCTGCCGGCGGTATACGATCTTCGGCCGGGTGACCCCCGGACAGAAGAAACAGATCGTGGAAGCGCTTAAGGCGGAGGGGCATACGGTGGCCATGACCGGGGACGGCGTGAACGACATCCCGGCGCTGCGCGCGGCGGATTGCTCCATTGCCATGGCCGAGGGAGCGGACGCGGCGAGGCACGCGGCCCAGATCACGCTGCTGGAAAGCGATTTCGGCGTGGTGCCGGAGATCGTGGGGGAGGGCCGGCGCATCATCAGCAACATTACCCGTTCCGCCACCCTGTTTCTGACCAAGACGATCTTCAGCTTCCTGCTGAGCCTGGTGACGCTGGTGTTTCCGGGAATGTATCCTTTCCAGCCCATCCAGATGACGCTGGTCAGCTCCTGCACGGTGGGCATTCCGGGATTCTTCCTTGCGCTGGAGCCCAGCCGGGAACGGATGAAGGGGAAGTTCCTGGAAACCGTGATCCGCCGGGCTCTGCCCGGAGGGGTCGCGGTGGCCCTCTGCGCCACGCTGTGCATGACGCTGACCCGGAGGGGATGGAGCCCCGAGGTCTGCTCCACCCTGGCGACAGAGGCTGCGGCGGTCATGGGGCTCATCGCCCTGGGGCGCGCCTGTCTGCCTGTCAATCTGTCCAGGGGACTGATCCTGGGGGGGAGCGCGGCGCTCTTCGCCGCCCAGGCGGCCGTTCTGGGGCATGTGTATCTGATGGAACCGCTGACGGCTGCCCAATATGGGGCGCTGGCGTGCATCAGCGCCCTGGGGGCAGGCATTTATCTGCTGACCTGGGCGCTGGAAAAGCGCCAGGATTCCTCCCGGCGCAAGGGATAAAGTGTTCACCGGATGTTTACACGCCGCGGACGGAAACTATGCTATACTGATTCCGGCGGGGAATGACCCTGCCGGAATTTTTCCTGCGCGGGAAGCCGGACAGCCGGGATTCTGCGGTGAACCGGGCGGCGCAATCATGACATATTTATTTTAGAGGCGTTTATCGTGAAGGCAATCTGGAAACGGGAGATGCAGAGCTACTTCTATACGCCGGTGGGGTATGTGTTCATCGGCGTGTTTCTGCTGGTTTCTTCCATCCTGTTCTTCCTCTCCATTCTTCGGCAGCACAGCGGCGACCTGCCCTCCTTCATTGGGCAGATGAGCTACCTGTGGATGCTGCTCAGCCCCGTACTGACGATGCGGCTGCTGGCGGAGGAAAGACAGAAGCGGACGGATCAGCTGCTGCTGACCAGCCCGGTCAGCCTGCCAGGGATCGTGATCGGCAAGTACCTGGCCGCGGTGACAGTGCTGATGGCCACGGCCGGGCTGACGCTGGTCTACGCGGCCGTGGTGAGCCTTTACGGCAGAATCTATCCCGCGGAGCTGGCCGTCAATTATGTGGGATTTGTCCTGCAGGGCTGCGCTTTCGCGGCGCTGGATCTGTATCTGAGCGGGTGCGCGGGGACGCCGGTCACCGCGGCGGTGCTGGGTTTCGGGGCCAACTTCCTGCTGTGGATGGTGGATCTGATGCGGGATCAGGTTCCGTATCCCTGGATCAGCCGGGTGATCAGCTTTATCAGCCTGTACAGCCGGAACGAGGCGTTCCTGATGGGGCAGATGAGCTGGGCGGGGCTGGTCTATGAACTCAGCTTCGCGGTCCTGTTTCTGGCCATGACGGTGCATCATCTGGAAAACCGCCGGGTTTCTGGATCGTGAGGACAGGAATGAAAGAAAACGGAGCGGAAAAAGCCGCCGGAGAGGGCGAAGACGCATCATCAGATGAAGACGAACAGAAAAGAAAAGCGCACCAGACGGAAGCTGCGGGGAATGAATACGGGAATGCTGATCCTGCTGGCCGCGGCGCTGCTGGCGGTCAACATCAGCGTGACCCTGATGGAAAAACGGTACGGATGGCGGGGGGACTATTCCTTTAACGGCATTACCACCCAGAGCCGGATTACGCAGGAGACGCTGCGGGATCTGAAATACCCGGTGCATGTCTATGCGCTGTTTTCCAGGGGCCAGGAGGACGCGCCGCTGATGGAGCTGCTGGACCGGTACGCGGCGGCCAGCCCGCTGTTCACCTGGGAGCAGAGCGATCCGGGGCTGAATCCGGCGCTCCTGACCCGGTTTTCCACGGGAACGCAGAGCGTCAGCGCGGATTCGATGATTGTTTACTGCGAGAAAACCAACCGATGGCGGATCCTGGAGCCGACGGATTTTATCAGCCTGGGCATGGATACGGAGACCGGCGCCTATACCTACGCGGGCTATACCTATGAGCGGGCGATCACCAATGCGCTGGTCTATGTCAATCAGGAGGAGATTCCGCGGATCACGGTCATTCAGGGGCACGGGGAACTGGACGGGAGCACGCTGCAGGCCTTCGACGGCCTGATGACGGACAACCACTTTGAAGTGGTCTATCAGGATCTGTCCGATGCCGCGTATACGCCGGATCCGGAGGAGCTGATTGTGTTTTTCAGCCCGCTGCGGGATCTGTCTGAGACGGAGCTGAACAAGCTGATTGCCTTCGCGGAGCGGGGAGGCAGCCTGCTGTTTACCTGCGATTATTCGGACCCGGTGGAGGAGATGCCGAATTATACGGCGCTGCTGCGGTCCTACGGTTTTCTCCCGATGGAGGGAATCGTGGTGGCGGACGGAGCGGACGTCAACAGCTATTATAACAACATCCGTATCGATCTGATTCCGGAGATGCAGCGCACGGATGTGACGATGGATCTGGTGGCCTCGGGAGCGGATACGGTGCTGATGCCGGGAAGCCGGGCGTTTGAATCCCCCGGGGAGACGGACCGGAACCTGACGCTGCTGTCCGTGCTCCAGAGCGGGGAGACCTCCTATCTGAAGAAAGTACACCTGAACATGGCCACCATGGAGCGGGAAGAAGGGGACAGGACGGGTCCTTTTTCCCTGGCGCTGCAGGCGCAAAGGGTGACCGGAGAGGGATTTGTGAGCCGGGCGTTCATCTGCGGAAGCAGCGGCATGATGACGGAGGAGCAGATTTACGCCATGACGGATGCCCGGGAGCTGATCATCAGGGTAGCGGAATACCTGACGGGACAAAGCCGTACGATCCTGGATATAGAGGCCCGCAGCGCTTTGCGGCCAGCCCTGAGCGCCAGGAGCAACGGCCTGGGATCCCTGATTGTGACGATCATGCCCCTGGGGGTGCTGCTTGCGGCTGCCGTCGTGCTGTGGAGACGGAAAAATCTGTAGGGAAACGGCAGCGCCGGGATGCAGACCGGATGCGAAAACGGAAGCACGGAGGCCTGAAATACGCCTGAAACGGAGCGAAGGAACGGAAGAGACGGAGAAGAAGATGCTGCAGGTTCAGAAAAGGAAAAAGCGGGGCGGCGGGCGAGGGAAAGCGCTGCTGGCGCTGGTGATCCTGCTGGCGGCCGGCTGCACGGGGGCGTTCCTGCTGATGCGGGAGGAGCAAACGCCCGTTCCGCATCGGGCGGAAACCGGCGGTGCGGTGCTGGAAACGGATCCGGGGACGGTGATACGGGTAACCTTACGGGTCCGGGGCAGGGAACCCTGGAGTGCGGAGCGGGGAGCGGATGGTGTTCTCCGGATGACGGAAGGATGGGCGCTGAGCGAGACGAGGGCGGAGCAGGTGCTCGATGCCCTGCAGAACCTGGTCTATGAGGAGATCCTGACGGAGGATCCGTCGGAATACCGGGATCACCTGGCGGATTTCGGGCTGGCGGATCCGGAACTGACGGCTGAGGTGACCTACGCGGACGGCCGGTTTCTGGTTTTTCATATCGGGGATGCCTCCGGCCTGGAGGACAGGGACTACCGTTTCATGACTGTGGAAGGGGATGACCGGCTGTACGCCGTGTCCGGAAGCCTGCTGGCGGATCTGGAGACGGAGGCGGACGTTCTTCGGGGGGTATCCCAGCCGGATATTCAGACGAGCCGGCTGGATCGGATCCGGATTCTCGGGCGGGACGGCGGGCTTACGGCGGAATGGGAACTGGCGGGCAGGATTACCGATCAGGACGCACCGGCAGCGTGGCTGGTTCGGACGGGGGAGATCTGCTACCCTGCGGATCAGGATAAGATGACCCAGCTGAAAAAGAGCGTGGGGAACCTGCTGCTTGGGCTGTATCTGGGAGAGGCGGCGGAGACGGATCTGTCCGTCTATGGACTGGACTGCCCCCTGTATACCATCGAGCTGCATATGGCGGCGGGAACAACCGGACAGATTGTGGACGGCAAAGCGTACCAGGTGACGGAGGAGGAGGAAGAAACCCTCCGGTTTCTGATCGGGGACGCACGCAACGAGATGACCCGCTACGTCCTGTATGAAGGGGCGGTCTGCACGATGAACCAGTTCACCGTATCCGCCCTGACGGAGACCGATCCCCTGACCACGGTCAGCCGCTATCCGTTTCTGGTTCCGCTGGAGTCCCTCAGCAGCATGACCGTGGAAGCGGAAGGGCGGACGGATACGTATCGGCTGACCCGGGTTTCCCTCCCTTCGGATACGGAAGGAGAGCCGGACGGAATCGGGATCACCTGCCAGCGAAACGGAGAACCGTATTCGTATGATGTTTTTTCCGCGGACTATCAGCGGGCGATGGTGGTCACGGTCAGCGGCGTCCTGCCCGCCGGATGGGAGAAACAGCCGGGCACACGGACGTATACGTTCCGGACCCTTGGCGGCAAAACCCATCGGGTGGAACTAAGCCCTTTCGATGCCCTGCATGACGCGCTGACCGTGGACGGGGAGACGCTGTTCTATCTTTCCCGAAGCGCGCTCAGCGGCCTTTTCTGATCGCTGCCTTTGGATGAAAACCTTGTTTGGGTGCAAAAAAACGCCCCTTCCCGCTGAGAAGGGGTGCTTTTTCATGGAAATCCGAAAAGGGGCCAGCGGCGGGACACGCCTTCAGGACGCGGCCTTTTCCACAACTTCATATCCCGTCATGAACCGGTCATAATATGTTACATCGATTTCCTGACCGGGCTGGAAATCCGGCAGGGGAAGTTCCCGGTCCCAGTAAAAGAGGCGTTCCCGGTCCCCGTGCTTGTCGGAATCTCCCAGAAAGATCAGATCCCGGAAGCGGACCCCGTCCACCATGGAATCATTGGCGCCAACGCTGTCGAAGATCACCCGGACCGCGTGCGTCCGGCCGTGCAGGGCGGAGTTCATGTGGCGGGCATAGCAGCGCAGGGGCTGAACGGTCATTTCCCAGAGGAAAAGAAAGGAGCAGCCCGCGCAGATGACCAGCACGGTCGTCGCGATAATCGGCCGGTTTTCCTTTCCGTCGTCCAGCGCCACGGTAAAGGCGGCCGCCGCCAGAAAAACAAGGAGAACGGAAAGGGCGAGCATTGTCCGCTTTTTGATCTGCCCTTTCAGGGAAGTGAACATTTCTTCATCATAAAGCTTATGCAAGAGGAGTCCCTCCTTCAACCACACTGTCATATTCGGGCTTTTCCGCGGCAGGGCGCGCGACGGCCGCCGGCCCGCCCGCATACCGCTCCTGCCGGAAAAATCGAATCAATCCTTACGGGATGATAGCAGAAATCCGGTCCGAAAACAAGCAGAAAGCGGAAAATGGGAAGAAGGGGATTTCCGGATCGGGAAACAGGTGGGGAGCAGAACTAAAATTTAACAAAAATTTAAGAATTTTTCGGTTTGCCGTCTTGCATTTTGTGCGGGAATTATGATAATATTGCGTGGTTAGCCCGATCGGCTTTCGGGCGGCTGCATGGGCTCGCGGGCTCATGTTCCGAAAGCTGACCGATCGTCTCTTGATGCACGCTGCTGTGCCGCGCCTTCCATAAGCGGCAGGGCAGCGCGGCCGTCCGCCTGCTTTCACCAGGCTGCGGCAAAAAGCCTGAATCCGTTTCCCCGGTGGGTTGCCGAGGGAGGCGGATCCGGCCGCCTTCCGGCGCTTCGAAAGGAGCCTGTCCGGCGGGCGAAGGGTTCTCCCACGGCTGACGGGAGGATCGTGCGTTCCCGGCGGTATGCCGGGGAATCCCACCTTGACCATTGGGGTCAGATATTTGATGGAGGTGTAACACACACATGGCACGCATTGCAGGCGTTGACCTGCCCAGAGAAAAGCGCGTTGAAGTCGGCCTGACCTATATTTACGGCATCGGCCTGACCACGTCGCAGAAGCTGCTGGCGGAAGTCGGCATCAACCCCGACACCCGGGTAAAGGATCTCTCCGAAACCGAAATCAGCAAGCTGCGTGAATACATTGAGCATCATCTGAAGGTGGAAGGCGACCTCCGCCGTGAGGTGTCTCTCAACATTAAGCGCCTGATTGAAATCGGCTGCTACCGTGGCGTCCGTCACCGTCATGGCCTTCCCGTCCGCGGACAGAACACCAAACAGAATGCCCGCACCCGC
>CADBTC010000211.1 GCA_902797445.1 uncultured Eubacteriales bacterium
CGGCTCCCTGCCGAATGTCCGCCGCGGCTTCGGCATCTCCGTGAACTGCGAGTGCCCCGAGCGCATCGTTGCCATGTGGGAAGAGATGCTGTCCAACGAATGGCAGCTGATCTTCAACTGGGGCATCGAAGGCGAGGATTACTATGTGGAAGACGGCCGTCTGCTGATGACCGAGGAGCAGTACAAGCAGACTCAGGATCAGGAATGGCAGAAGCACAACAAGGCCCGCGCCTTCTTCGAGAGCAGCCCCAAGAAGCAGGGCTGGATCCTGGACGGCGAATATGAAGGCAACTGCTGGGAGCCCGGCAACCAGCCCGAAATCGTCAAGGGTCTGATGACCGAATATGACCAGAAGTTCCTGGAGGCCTACGGCTACAGCAAGTTCGCGGACTTCTTGAATCCCCCGCTCGAGCTGGCGCCCTACGGCGAAGCCTGGCAGATCGACTACACGCCCGTGAACGTCGACCACACCGAGTTCCTGCAGATCCAGGACAAGCGCCTGCCCGAGCTGATCATGTGTGATCCGGCCGATTTCGACGCGAAGTGGGATGCCTTCGTCGAGGAGATCACCCCCTCCGCCACCGCTTTCGGCGACTTCATGCAGGAAGCCGTTCTGGAAGAGGTTGCCAAGGTTCTGGGCTAATCCTATAGGAATTTCGTAGGGGAGAGATCATTCTCTCCCCCGCGGTTTTTCGCGGCGGCCCCCTCGGGGCCGCCGCGTGCCAACGCAGGGCTGGCAGCCCTTGATCCGGCGGGAACGCCCCGCCGGATCAAAGGCCGCGGGCCGTGCCGTCTGGATGTCCGCTGCGCCGCGGTGGTCAGATCATCGTTCGTTTGGAGGGAAGCGCCGTGAAGAAAAGCCCTAATAAGCTGGAAAGCATGGGGTTGACTGTCAATAAGAGAAGCACGCTGAAGACGCTGATGAGCCAGTGGCAGCTGATGCTGATGAGCATTCCCGTGCTGCTGTACGTGCTGGTGTTCAACTACGGCCCGCTGTTCGGCTGGAGCTACGCCTTCTACGATTACAACAACGGCCTTGGCGCCAAGGCCAAGCACCCGTGGATCGGCTGGGAGAGCTTCGAGTTCCTGTTCGGTCGCAAGGGCAAGGATTTCATCCGAAGCCTTCGCAACACCCTGGGCATGAGCGTCATCAACCTTGTGCTGGGCACGGTTTCAGCCATCCTGCTGGCGATCCTGCTGAACGAGGTTCGCAACCGCAAATTCAAGCGCACGGTGCAGACCGTCACCTATCTGCCCCACTTTTTGAGCATGGTCATCGTCGTCAGCATGGCCCAGAACATCTTCGCCTCTGACGGCCCGATCAACCAGGTGCTGCTGGGGCTGGGCATGGCCAAGGAACCGATCCCGTTCCTCAGCGACGGCCGATATTTCTGGGGCATGACCGGCGTCATCAACGTCTGGAAGGAAGTCGGCTGGAACACCATCATCTATATTTCCGCCATGACCAGCATCGACCCCAGCCTGTATGAAGCGGCGGCCATCGACGGCGCCGGGCGCTTCCAGCGCATATTGCACGTCACGCTGCCAGGCATCAAATCCACGTTCGTCATACTGTTGATCATGAACATCGGCCACCTGCTGGAAGCCGGCTTCGAAATCCAGTACCTGCTGGGCTACGGCGTGGTGCAGGATTGGTCGGAAACCATCGACGTGTTCTCCTTCCGGTACGCGTTCAAGAATGATATGTACTCCGTCGCCACCGCCTCCAGTATGTTCAAGAGCGTGGTGGGCATCATCCTGCTGGTTGGCGCCAATCTGATCGCCAAGAAGCTGGATGAGGACACACTGCTGTAAGGAGGGATCAGCGATGAGAGCCAGCAAAAAACAATCTGCCGCGACCCTGAATATTCCAGCGGACGCCATCATCGTTCCGAAGAAGCGCCAGGATGTCGTCTTCCCCATCGTGAACGCGATCATCCTGATCATCCTGATGGCCATTACGCTGTATCCCGTCATCAACACCGTGGCCTATTCCTTCAGCGATGATATCGACGCGCTGCGCGGCGGCATCACCGTCTATCCCAGGGTGTTCAGCCTGCACAGCTATGACAAGCTGATCAACGACAGCCAGCTGTACCGCGCGTTCCTGGTGACGGCTTCCAAGACCATCATCATCACGGTCCTGAACCTGGTGCTGACCAGCATGCTCGCCTTCGCCCTGTCCCGCAAGGAATACCCGCTGCGCAAGCCCATCACCATCATCCTGGTGCTGACGATGTACTTCAACGCCGGCATCATCCCCACGTTCCTGTGGGTGGGCAAAAAGCTGGGGCTGATGAACGTGTACTGGGTCTACATCATCCCCTGCATGTTCTCCTGCTTCAACATGATCGTGCTGAGAACGTATATCGCGGGGCTGCCGGAGGCGCTGGTGGAATCCGCGCGCATCGACGGCGCCAGCGATTTCCGAACCTTCTGGCAGATCATCTTCCCGCTGTGCACGCCGGTGCTGGCCACCGTGGCCCTGTTCGTGGCCGTGGGCAGCTGGAACAGCTGGTTTGAAACCAAGCTGTACATCCAGAAAGGCAAGAATCTGAAGGCGCTGCAGACGCTGCAGTACTATCTGCAGTCCCAGCTGCAAACCGCGGGCAACTCCGGCAGCAACGCGGCGGGCGCCACGGCGGACGCCATGAAGAACAAGGATGCCGTCACGTCCACGGTCGCCTTCCGCAGCGCCGTCACCGTCGTGTCCAGCATCCCGATCCTGGTCGTCTATCCCTTCCTGCAGAAATACTTCGTCACCGGCATGGTGCTGGGCAGCGTGAAGGGCTGATTTTCCCCGCGGTTTTGCCGCTTTCATCTGGAAACGGAGGTAGTTTATGGAACGCCACGCCACGCATGAGAGCATGTCGCGCAGCCGCTTTCCGGACGGCTTCCGTTACATGCGCGGCAAGCAGGAATACGTCACCTACCGGGAGCGCTCTTCCCTGCGCGTCTGGTATTCCGAAACGCCCTGGCATTATGAGAGCCACTACCATTCGGCGGTGGAAGTCATCATGCCCATCAAGGGCGAGGTGATCTATTCCCTGCTTGACAGCACGTACCGGGTGCAGGTGGGCGAAGTGCTGATCGTCCCCCCGAACTGCATCCACGATCTGACCATGAACGAGGGCAGCGCGCGGTATCTGCTGCTGTTTGAGCCGGACGGCATCTTCGGCATGCGGGACATGCAGATGGTGGCCGCCATGCTGAAAATGCCCATCTATCTGTCCGGCCAGGCCGAATTGCAGGAGGATATCCGCAAGCTGCTGTTGCAGGTGGTGACCTGTTACGACCAGCAGGAGCCGCTGTGGAATTCGCTGTGCTATTCCCTGCTTCTGCAGATGTACGCGCGGCTGGGCAAGCACTACATGGGCCGCACGCTGCAAAGCGACGGCGACGAGGCGCGCGACATCGATTCCGACATCATCAACAGCGCGCGCCTGTACATCGACCAGAACTGCATGCTGAACATCACGCTGAACGACATGGCGTCGTTCTCCGGGTTCTCGAAGTATTACTTCTCCCGC
>CADBTC010000212.1 GCA_902797445.1 uncultured Eubacteriales bacterium
ATGCCGCATACGATCAGGGCACCCAGCACGCTGCCCCCCAGGCCGCCCAGGGCGCCGGACACCGTCTTATGGGGGCTCACCGCCGGGCAGAGCTTCCTGCCGCCCACCGCGCTCCCCACAAACAGGGCAAAAGTATCGCCCAGCAGGGGCACCGCAAAGGTCAGGCAGAGCAGCACCACCTGCACCGCCTTCTGCTCCGCCAGGCTCATCCCCACCAGGCAGAGCCCCGGCAGCACCACCGTCAGGATCGGAAGCGCCGACATGGCCAGATCCGTCAGCTCCGGCTTTTCCCGGAACAGGATCTGGGCGGACATGCACAGCAGGCACAGGGCCATCAGCGGCACCAGCGACTGGGAATCCAGCAGCCGGGCCAGGGGAACGGATCCGATCAGCACCACCCAGGCCGGCCAGGAAACCACCCGGTGCCCCGCCAGGGTCAGGGCATGGTATTCCTCCCAGGTGGCGAATCCGATACAGATCAGGGCTGCGATGGCAAACGCCCAGCCCGGCAGGCAAAGAAGCCCGACCAGCAGCAGAACCAGCAGCAGCCCCGTAATGACCCGCTGTTTCATGCCTTATCCTCCCCCTGCTTTTCTTCTTTTGTTTCGGTCCGGCCGCCGTATCTGCGGTCCCGCTGCCCGAAGGCCGCCAGGCATCGGTCATATTCTTCCACCGTAAAGTCCGGCCACAGGGTCTCCGGGAAAACGAATTCCGCGTAGGCGTTCTGATACAGGAGGAAGTTGCTCAGCCGCATCTCTCCGCTGGTGCGGATCAGCAGATCCACATCCGGCTGCCCCCGGGTATACAGATGATCGGAAATGGTCTGCTCCGTGATGTCCTCCGGGGCCATTTTTCCAGAACGGACCAGCTCCGCGATCTCCGCCGCAGCCTTCACCAGCTCCGCCCGGCTTCCGTAATTGATGCCGATATTCAGATGCAGCCCCGTGTTCTTCTTCGTCCGCTCTTCCGCCTCGATCAGGGTGCTTCGCTGAATATCCGGCAGTGCAGATTTGTCGCCTAAAATCAGGATTCGCACATTCTTTTCGCAAAGCTCGTCGATCTCGCTGGCAAAAAAATCCAGCATCAGCTGCATCAGCGCCGCCACTTCCTCCGGGGGCCTGCTCCAGTTTTCCGTGGAGAAGGCGTACAGGCTCAGCGCTTCGATCCCCAGATCATCCGTATGCCGGATGATCTCCCGCAGCGTCTCCGTCCCCTGCCGATGCCCCAGGGATACGCCCAGCTTATGTTTTTTCGCCCACCGGCCGTTTCCGTCCATGATGATGGCCACATGCCGGGGCAGGCGGGGTTCTCCGGTCCCCCCCGTCTCTTTTTTCCACAGGTTCCAGAATGCTTTCAGCTGCTTTGCGTTCATGCCCGCTCCCTCTTTGATAAAAAAACGCGGCCTTTCAGTTCAAAAAGCCGCGATTGCATTACTCCTGCGACCGAAGCGACTCCGTCCGCTCTTCCGTCCGTTCCCTGGCGGCGCGAATCGCGTTCACGTCCCGGATCGTCCAACCTGCCTGAAGCAAATCAGACCGCCATAATCTCCTTTTCCTTGGCAGCGTAGATCGCGTCCACATCCTTGATGGCCTTATCGGTAATCTTCTGCAGATTCTCTTCCGCCTCGCGCTGATCGTCCTCGGTGATTTCGCTGTTCTTTTTCAGCTTCTTGATCTGATCCATGGCATCCCGCCGGATGGAACGGACCGCCACCTTGGCCTCCTCCGCCGCTTTGCTGGCCTGCTTGGTCAGATCCCGGCGCCGCTCTTCGTTCAGCTCCGGGAACACCAGGCGGATCACCTTCCCGTCGTTGGAAGGATTGATCCCCAGGTCGCTGGTCTGGATCGCCTTCTCAATGGGCGTAATCATCTTCGTTTCCCAGGGGGCGATAATCAGCATCCGGGCTTCCGGAACGGAAACGTTCCCCACCTGGTTAATCGGCGTAGGCGTCCCGTAATAGTCCACCATGATCCGATCCAGCACCTGGGGATTGGCCCGCCCCGCACGGACGCTCTGCATGTCCCGCTCGTAAACGGCGCAGGTCTTGGCCATCTTTTCTTTCGCCGTATTCAATACCGCATCCAACATTTCTCTCTCCGCCTCCTTCCCTTTTTTCGCAAAAGGGAGTTTCTGTCATTGCCCTGTATTATACCCTTTTTCTGCCCGCTTGACAATCCTCTGTTATTTCAGCCCTTTGATCATGGCCAGATCCCCGTACAGGATGGAATCGTCCCCCAGGGCGGCCACCTTGATATCCACCGTGGAACGGATCTGCGGCATGCAGTAGCGGTCCACCTCCGACAGGATTTTTTCCAGGAACAGATCTCCCAGCGCTTCCATGACCCCGCCGCCGTACAGAATCAGATCCGGTGAGAAGGTGTTGATCATATTGCCCGTGGCGACAGCCAGCCAGTGGCAGGCCCGGTCCACAGCCTCGCCGGCCACCTTGTCCCCCTTCTTCATGGCGTCCACCAGCTTGCGCGAGCGGAATACTCCCTCCTTCACATCGTCCGCCATGCAGCACTTGCGGCCCCGGCCCACCTGCTGACGGATATAGGCGCTCATGCCCTGTTTGCTGGAAAACGCTTCCAGGCAGCCCCGCTGTCCGCAGTTGCACAGGGGACCCTCCGGATCCAGCACCATGTGGCCGTATTCCGCGGCCTTAAACTGATTACCGGTAAACAGCCTGCCGTTTAGGACGAGACCGCCGCCCATTCCGGTTCCCACGAAAAAGCCCACGATGTTCTGATATCCTCTGCCGGCGCCGAAGTGGTATTCCCCCAGCACGCCCAGATTGACATCGTTGCCCACAAAGAACGGCACGCCGAACTGTTTGCGCATCGCTCCCGCCATATCATAGTTCCGCCAGGGAAGGTTCGGCGTAAAGAGCACGATGCCCTTGTCCTGATCGATTACCCCGGGCGCGCAGGAAGCGACCGCGTTGAGCTTTTTCCGGTCAATGCCGGACTCCTTGATCATCTGCTCCACCACGGAAATGATCACCTTCTCCACGTCCGCGGATCCGGAGCCGCCCGATTTGGAGCGTTTCTTCAGCCGATAGATGATCTCGTCCTTTTCGTTGAAAATCGAGCCCAGGACCTTTGTGCCGCCCACATCCAGACAGATATTGTAGCTTTCAGCCATCGGGGAATCCTCCTTCATTTATTTTCAGGATTTTCATTTCAGTGCGTTTCTTCCGCCGGATTTGCGGTCACTGTCTCCTCCGGCTTGTCCAGCGTCACCCGCTGCGCGCTGAAATACCGGTACAGCGCTTCCTGGGAAGAGGTTCCCTCGCCGCCCTCCTCCCGGGTATAGGTGCCGTCGGAATGCATAATCCATCCTTTCTCCCGGTCGCTGCGCAGGGCATCCAGAATCACGTTCAGCTGCGCCTTGGTGTCGGGGGTCACCGCTTCCATAAAGGCTTCCACCCGGCGCTCCAGGTTCCGGCCAAGCAGATCCCCGGAGCCGATGAAGAGGCGCTGCTCCTCCCCCTCCCCAAAGCTGTAGATCCGGGAATGCTCCAGCCAGCGCCCCACGACGCTGATCACGCTGATATTCTCGGTCAGCCCCGGAACGCCGGGGCGCAGGCAGCAGATTCCCCGGACGAAAAGCTCGACCTTCACGCCCGCCTGGGAGCATTCGATCAGCTTTTTCATCACGTCCAGGTTGTTGACGGCGTTGACCTTCATGGCCACCCGGCCGCGCTCCCCCTTTGCGATCTCCTGATCCAGGAATTCCAGCACCCGGGGCTTGAAGCTCAGCGGCGCCAGCCACAGATGGTGCACCTCCGGCGGGATCTCCCCTTCCGTCAGCGCGGCGAACGCGGTTTCCGCGTCCAGCCCCACGTCCTCCCGGGCGGTGATCAGGGACAGATCCGTATACTGCTCGCCCGTGACCTCGTTATAGTTTCCGGTCCCCACCTGAGTGATGCGTTCGGGCACACCGTTGCGAAGCCGGGTAATGACGCAGAGTTTGCTGTGCACCTTATATTCCGGCAGTCCGTAAACCACGCGGCAGCCCGCGTCCTCCAGCATTTCGGAATAGTCGATATTGTTCTGCTCATCAAAGCGGGCCCGCAGCTCCAGCAGGCACAGGACGTCCTTCCCCCGGTCCGCCGCATACGCCAGGGCCGCGGCAATCTTGCTGCTGGCGGACATGCGGTACAGGGTGATCTTGATGGAAAGAACCTCCGGATCGTCCGCCGCCTCGTAAATCAGGTCCACAAAGGACATCATGGACTGGAAGGGGAAGCTCATCAGCAGATCGTTTTTCTCGATATACCGGAAGTATTCTCCTTTCTTCAGGCCCAGGTCCCTCTGGGGCCTGCGCTCCGAATAGCGGAAGCTGGCCGGCCCGCCGATGGCGGAGCGGAAAGACAGATCGAAGGGGACGGACTGGGTGAAGACCCGATTCTCCGGAACCCGCAGCTTGCGCAGAAGCAGCGCGCGGCAGGGATCCGTCAGCTTGCCGATGATCCGCACCCGGACCGGCATTTCCCGCTTCCGCTTGGTCAGCATGCCGGAAACCTTCTTGCGCAGGTCCTCATTCGCGCTCTCCTCCACGCTGGAGATAAACACATCCGCGTTCCGGGTCACCTCCACGATGGCCGACTGCAGGATGTTCTCCTTCTTGAGCAGGAGGGGCAGAAAATGCCGGACCAGCTGGGCTGTTGGGACGATTTTCTGGCACCCGTCGATCTCGAAGCTCTGGTAGGCGGGCACCCGGTTCAGGGGGATGATGCACAGCCGCTGCTCGGTTCCCCGGCCCAGGAACGCAATGATGTTCGCTTCCCCGTCCCACAGAAAGGGCAGGGACTGATCCGCGGAGATCATCTGAGGCTGCAGCATGCTGCGGATGTCGCCGAAGAGCTTTTTGCTCATCAGCTCATCCACCTTGCTGATCTTCTTGAAATCCAGCACCTCCACGTTATTCATCCGCAGATCTGACCGGATGCTCTTCCAGATGCTCTCCATCAGGGTCTGCTGTTCCCTGGTGACCCGGAGCACCTCCTCAATCTGCGCCGCGGGCAGCAGCCCGGTCAGCGGATCCCCCTTGTCCGGCGTCAGCAGGGCCCGGTGGGTCAGGATTCCGATCCGGACCCGATAGAATTCCGCCAGGTTGGACTGGTAAATCATCAGAAACTTCAGCCGCTCCAGCAGCGGGACCGACGTATCGGCGGCCTCCAGCAGCACCCGCTGGTTAAACGCCAGCCAGCTGATCTCACGATTGATATATGTATCCTCTTCCGCCTGCACGGGCACGACATTCTTACTTTTCTTTTCCTTTGCCGACATTGCAATCATTCCTTTGCTGAACTGATCAGTATGCAGACAGTATAACCAAAAAAACGGTCAGGCGCAAGCCCCCGCACAAATTCCCTTGTTCCCTGCCCCGTTTCATGGTATCATGGACGCGCAAATCATCGCGGAGGGAAGAAAGATGACCATCCTCGTGGATATGGACGACACCATTGAACAGCTTCTGAAGGCCTGGATCAGCCGGGTAAACGAAAAATACGGCCGCAGCGCCACGCTGGATGACATTACAGGCTGGGACGTGCAGGCTCCCTATCCAGGGCTGACCCGGGAACAGGTTTACGGCGTTACCGGCGAGCCCGGTTTCTGGAAAACCGTGGAGCCGATGCCCGGCGCCGCCGAAGGGCTGCAGCATCTGATCGCCGAAGGGCACGAGATTTTCATCGTGACCGCGACGCCTTATGAGCATATGCTGGAAAAGATGTCCGAGCTGCTCTTTAAATATTTTCCTTTCCTGACCTGGGATCAGGTCATCATCACCAGCCGGAAGCAGATGGTCCGCGGCGATGTGCTTATCGACGACGGCATCCATAACCTGGAGGGCGGCAGCTATCGGAAGATCCTGTTTACCGCCCCGCATAACCGTTTTTACGACGCGGAAGCAAACGGCATGATCCGGGTGCACAACTGGGACGAGATCATCCGCGCCATCGACAGCATTTCACCATCACAAAGTAAGGAGGAAGAATCTTGAGCATTCTCTGGAACAGCGAGCAGAAAACCCTGACCCTGGAAACAGCGGGCACCACCTACCAGATGGCGGTGGACCAGTATGGGGTGCTGCGTCACGTTTATTACGGAAAAAAGGTCGTCCCGGCGGACATGATGTACCTGCACCGGAATTATGACCGAGGCTTTTCGGGAAATCCGTATGAAGCCAGAACCAACCGGTCCTATTCTCTGGATGCGGTCTGTCAGGAGTTCAGCTCCTGCGGCGTGGGGGATTTCCGTCTTCCCTCCCTTCGGGTGCTCAGCCCCGACGGCAGCCGCTGCGCGGATCCCCGATATGTCCGTCATGAGATCCGCCCGGGTAAATACGCCCTTCCCGGCCTTCCCGCCGCCCTGGACGCGGACGGGGACGCGGCCACCCTGGAAGCGGTGCTGGAGGATCCCGGCTGCGGTCTTCGGGTACGGCTGCTCTACAGCGTTCTGCCGAAGAAGGACATCATCGCCCGCGCTGTCCTTTACGAAAATATGGGGACCGCGCCTTTGGTGCTGGAAAAGGCCGGCTCCTGCTGCCTTGAACTGCCCTTCGGCTCCTGGGATCTGATTCATTTTCACGGGCGGCACTGCGCGGAGCGAACGCCGGAGCGGCTTCCCGTGATGCATGGAATCCAGGCCGTCGGGTCCGGCCGCGGCATGTCCAGCCATCAGCACAACCCATTCCTGATTCTCTGCGATCACCTGGCCACGGAGGACCGGGGAGACTGCTACGGGATGATGTATCTGTATTCCGGCTCCTTCCGGGCCGAGGTGGAGCGGGAAGCCTACGGCTCCGTCCGGGCTGTCATGAGCGTGGGGGATGAAAGCTTCCGGTGGACCCTGCTGCCGGGGGAGAGCTTTGCCGCCCCGGAGGTGCTCCTGTCCTATGCAGACGGGCTGGCCCGGCTGAGCCAGCAGTATCACGCCGCCGTGCGGGAAAACGTGTGCCGCGGGGAATACCGCCTCGGCCACCGGCCCGTGCTGATCAACAGCTGGGAGGCCGTCTATTTCCATATTCAGCCCGACCGCATCCTGGATCTGGCCCGCCGGGCCGCGGATCTGGGGGTGGAACTCTTTGTGCTGGATGACGGATGGTTCAAGGGGCGCACGGACGATAACCGGGCCCTGGGAGACTGGGTGGAAAACCGGGACAAGCTGCCCGAGGGCCTGGGCCGGCTCATCTCCGATATCCGGAAAACGGGCCTGCTCTTCGGCCTGTGGGTGGAGCCGGAAATGGTCAGCGAGGATTCGGATCTTTACCGGGCGCATCCCGACTGGGCCCTGACCGTGCCCGGGCGCAAGCCGACGATGGGGCGAAATCAGCTGGTGCTGGATCTGTCCCGGAAGGATGTGCAGGATTTTATCATCCATTTTGTCTCCGGCCTGCTGGAAACCTACGATATCTCCTATATCAAGTGGGACTTTAACCGCAGCATGACCGACGTCTATTCACACCTGCTGCCCGCGGAAAAACAGGGCGAGGTCAGTCACCGGGCCGTGCTGGGCCTGTATCGGGTGCTGGAGACGCTGGTAACCCGCTTCCCCCATGTGCTCTTCGAAGGCTGCGCGGGCGGCGGCGGCCGCTTTGACGCGGGCATGATGCATTACACGCCCCAGATCTGGTGCTCGGACGATACGGATCCCATCGAGCGGCTGACCATCCAGAAAGGAACCCTTTTCGGCTATCCCCTGAGCACCGTGGGCGCCCACGTGTCCATCGCGCCGAACCATCAGACCGGGCGCACCACGCCCATCGCCACCCGGGCGGCCGTCGCCATGGCCGGCGGCTTCGGATACGAGCTGGATCTGTCCCGCGTCGCCCCGGAGGATCTGGACGCCATCCGGGAGCAGATCCGAGACTTCCGGGCGGATGAGCCGCTGCTTCGGGAGGGGCTGTACTTCCGCCTGGATGAGGATCTGGCGGGCATGGACGCCTGCGCCTGGCTGCTGGTGAGCCCGGAAAAGGACAAAGCCCTGCTGACGGTGGTCACCACCGCGACCCACGCCAACGCGCCGCTTATGCATGTGCGCTTCAAGGGGCTGGATCCGGATGCCCTGTACCGTCTGAAGGAGGAAGACCTGACCCTGCCCGGCTCTGTCCTGATGCATGCCGGCTTCACCCTCCCGATGCTTCGCGGGGACTATCCCTCCTTCCGGCTGCACCTGGAGCGGATCTGATCCTGCGGCCGAACCGCCGCGGAAAGGCGCCTGCCCCGCTGCGCCGAAGAGCGCAGAAGCCTTTGACAGCGCAGGAAAGCGCGGACGAACTCCTTCCTTTCCGTCTTCCTGCTTTCCCGATTGTTTCACGCAAAAAAACATGCCCGGCAAAAGGGCATGTTTTTTGTATGGTCCGGAGCACAGAGCTTCTGCTTTTACGATACCTGAAAGCAAAATCAGGATCCGCTTTTCTTTTCCAGTCCGTAAAATTTCTGCGGAATATGGCAGTATCCGCCCGGATTCTTTTCCAGATATTTCTGGTGGTATTCCTCTGCCGGAAAGAAATTCCGAAGCGGCTCCAGAAGAACCGCCAGGGAACGGCCGGCCTTTTGCTCCTCCCTGGCAAACACCTTTTCAATCACGGGCCGCTGATAATCCTCAGTGTAAAAAACCCCCGTCCGGTACTGGATACCTTCATCATGCCCCTGCCGGTTCACGGACAGGGGATCGATCACCATAAAATAGAAATCCAGCAGCCGCTCCAGGCTCATCCGGGTTTCGTCATAGTCCACCCGGACCGTTTCCGCGTGCCCGCTGTCCCGGCACACCTCTTCATAGGTGGGCGCCCGGTCCGGGCCGTTCGCGTAACCCACCTGGGTGCTGAAAACGCCCTCGAACTGATCAAAGAATTTCTGCATCCCCCAGAAACAGCCCCCTGCCAGATAAATCGTACTCATTTTTCCACTTCTCCCTTCATCCGTATTTCGATCGGATTTCCACAGTATCTGCATTTGTCCCCCGCCCTGTTCATCGCGCCGCAGCCCGGGCAGCGAACCGGGACAGCGGCGGCTCCCGGGACGGCCTGATCCGTCTCCCGGTCGATCTGGCCTTCCAGGACAACCTCGTCCGCCTCCGGGTCGATGTGCCCCTTGATATAACCGCGCCTGCACATCGTCATCAGATTCCGGAGAACCGTTTCACGGGACTGCCCCACCGCCGCACATAATGCATTGACGGATTTATTCCCTGCCAGAAATCTGGCGTACAGCCGGAATTCCTGCACCAGCGATCTTGTCCGTTTCGCGGTCCGGATCAGGAGATAGTGGGCCGCGGCAAGCAGGCCGCTGATGATCGGGAAGGCGTAATCCATACTGTCTTTCGCATTTGGCAGTTCAAAGATTCCCGCGATGGTGATACCGGCCCAGAAAACGAACCAGACCCATCCAAAGACGGACCCGATCCGAGCAATCCACAGATCAATGACAGTGCGAGCGTTTTTCATGAAAACTCCCTTTCTGCATCCAGTCCCTTTCCGTCCCGCTTTCTGTACGGATCGATGTTATTATATCGTACGAACCCTTCTTTGGCCAGATTGAAAGGAGAAAAAACATCGACGGGAAGCATGGGACAGGCGATACGCCAGCCTTCGCAGGAAAAAGCTTGACAATAACCGAATGTTCGTTTATTATTTAACCGCACCGTGCAGATGTGCTGCTGGATCCCCAAGATGCATGGGGCAGTCTGAACCCAGAGATTTTGTGACGGAAGGGGAAGGGATATGCGGCTGAAGGACGAGGATAAACAGCGCAGAATCAAGGAAGCCATGGTCAATCTGATCCTGCAGGAAGGCATCGACGGGGCTTCCGTCTCCAAGATCGCAAAGGAAGCCGGCGTATCGGCAGCCACCATCTATGTTTACTATGACAGCAAGGAAGCCATGCTCGCCGAGGTTTTCCGGGAATATGCCCACCAGCCCTACGCGTTCATCATGGAACGGGTCCGGCCGAAGATGGACGGAGGCGAGCTGATCGAAGCCCTGGTTCGCGGCTGCTACGCTTTCAGCACCGAGCATGAAGACATCTTCAGCTTTGTGGAGCAGTGCTCCCGATGCCCGACCCTGGCCGAACGGGTCTGCGAAAAGGACTGCTCCGGCGATGTGCTGGATATGATCCACCAATACCAGGACATGGGCGTCATGAAGCGCTTCAGCGACTGGAATATGGCCGCGGTGCTCTTCGCCCCGGTGCGCTGGCTGGCCATGAACCGCCGGATGATTCCGGCCGATCCGGACCGGTACCTGGATGAATTGATCCGGATGCTGCAGCAGATGCTCCTGAACTGAAAGACTCTTCCCCGTCCGTTTATGGGCGGGGAAGAAAAAAGCGTATTGATTAAATGATCGCTCGTTTAAAAAGAGGGAGGAAATCAAGATGATCGTTGTTCCTGTTTTTGAAAAGACGCTCGCGCCGGACGCCACCCTGTTCCTGACGCTGGAACAGCTGCGCCGCCATGCCGGTGGCAAAGGCGTGGCCATCAACGAAAAGATCGTCCTGCTGGTTACCCGGGAGAACAGCAGCCTGGATGATCTGAACGAGGAAAGCTTTTATCCCATCGGCCTGGCCGCCATCGTGAAGGAAATCCACCAGCAGGGATATGCCACCGTGCGGTCGCAGTACCGGGTCAATGTGGAAAACGTATCGGTCAACCCGGACCGCACCATTCAGCTGACCATGTCCCGCCGGGCGGAAGCGGACGACCTGCCATCCGGCATGGAGGCGGAAAAGCTGCGCAGCCTGAAGCAGGAAATGAAAAAGTTTGCCTCCGGGTACGAATGGGGCAGCTCTGTCCAGTATTTCACGGATCAGATCGACAACCTGGCCACCGCCGCCTGCATGATGTCCCGGATCGTGGAAAGCAGCAATGAGGAGCGCTATGCCATCCTCGCGGAGGACAGCCGGGCCAGGCGCGCGGAGCTGATCGAAAAGATGCTGTATTCCTATATGGAGGTAGGCCGCATCGCCAATGAAGCCGCCACCTCCCAACAGCAGGAAGTGCAGCAGCGCTATAAGGAGGCGGCCATCAAGCGCCAGATGGAGCATCTGCAGAAGGAGCTGGACCAGATGCACCCGGAAAATGTCACCGACGTCCAGCTCTTTGCCCAGCGCATCGCGGATTCCGGCATGAATGAAACCGCCCGCAGGGAGGCGGAGAAGGTGCTCAACCGCCTGCGCCAGGAGGGAAAAGAGGGCGTGGAATCCGCCATGCTCTACGACTATCTGGATTTTGTCACCACCCTGTCCTGGAAAAAGGAAGGCGCGGAGCGCATCGACCTGACGGAGGCGCGGCGCATCCTGGATGAGGAGCATTACGGTCTGCAGAAAGTAAAGGACCGGATCATCCAGCAGATCGCGGTCATGAACCTGAAAAACCAGCAGTCCGGCTCCATCCTGCTGTTCGTAGGCGCCCCCGGCACGGGCAAAACCAGCATCGGACGGAGCATCGCCCATGCCCTCGGCCGGGAATATGTGCGGGTCAGCCTGGGCGGCGTCCATGATGAAAGCGATATCCGGGGGCATCGGCGCACCTATATCGGCTCCATGCCCGGACGCATCATGGACGGCATTCACAAGAGCGGCGTGTCCAACCCCGTGATGGTGCTCGACGAGGTGGACAAGCTCTCCGCCTCCTTCAACGGCAGCCCCGCCAGCGCCCTGCTGGAGGTGCTGGATCCGGAACAGAACAACACCTTCACCGACCATTACATGAATGTGCCCTATGATCTGTCCGACGTGCTGTTTATCTGCACCGCCAACAGTCTGGACACCATTCCCCAGCCCCTGCTGGACCGGATGGAGGTGATCCAGTTCCAGGGCTATACTCCCATCGAGAAGCTGCGGATCGCCCGGGAGCATCTGATTCCCCGGAGCATGGAAGCCATGGGCATCCCGGCGGACCGGATGCGTATCTCCGACGACGCGCTGGAAGCCCTGATCTCGGATTATACCATGGAAGCGGGCGTGCGCGGGCTGCGGAAGCGCATCGACAGCCTCTGCCGCAGCCTGGCAGTGAAGGTAGCCGAAGATCCGGACATCCGGGTGGAGGTCACGCCGGAGGTGGTGCGGCAGGAGATGGACACCCGCCCCATCCAGCACGACAGCATCCTGCCGGAGCCCTCCGCCGGCGTGGTCACCGGGCTGGCCTGGACGCCCGTGGGCGGCGATATCCTGTATATTGAAACGAAGCTGATCCCCGGGCAGGGGCAGCTGATTCTCACCGGGCAGCTGGGGGACGTGATGCAGGAAAGCGCCCGCATCGCCCTGAGCCTGGTGAAATCCCTGTTTCCCGAGGAAGCCCGGAAACTGAAGGATCACGATCTGCACATCCACGTGCCCGCTGGCGCCGTGCCCAAGGACGGCCCTTCCGCCGGCGTGACGCTGACCACCGCCATCGCGTCTCTCCTGACGGGGCAGATCGTGGATCCGCATATCGCCATGACGGGTGAAGTGGCGCTGCGCGGCGCGGTCACCGCCATCGGCGGCCTGCCCGAAAAGCTGATGGCCGCCCAGCGGGCGGGCGTGACAAAGGTATTCATCCCCAGGGACAACCTGTATGACCTGAAGGATGTGCCCCAGGAGGTGAAGGACCGGATTGAGACCGTGCCCGTCGCCCATGTGACGGATATCCTGACGGCCGCCGGCATCATGCGCCCGGCGTTGGAAGCGTGCTGAAGCCGTAAAGGCGGAGCTGGGCTGCTCCACGGCGGAAGCCTCCTCTTCTTCCTGGATCATCTGAAAAGCAATAATCATTCCCGCGGACGTTTTTTTAAAAAATCAATCATCTTCTCTATACATCTTCCGATCCATCCTTTATAATATCCGTAGAAAAAATCTCCCGGGAAAGAAAGGAGTTTTAACATGACCGCACAATACCCGCCCATGGGATGGAACAGCTGGGACTGCTACGGCGCCGCCGTGACCGAAAGCATTGTCAGGGGAAACGCCGAGTATATGGCGAAATACCTGAAGCCTTACGGCTGGGAGTATATCGTGGTGGATATCCAGTGGTCTCAGCCCACCGCCTCCTCCCATGCGTACGTACCGTTTGCAGAGCTGTGCATGGATGCTTACGGCCGCCTTCAGCCCGCTGAAAACCGGTTCCCCTCCGCCGCGGGCGGAAAAGGGTTTCAGCCCCTGGCGGATTATATTCACTCCCTGGGGCTGAAGTTTGGCATTCATATCATGCGGGGGCTGCCCCGGATGGCAGCCCACCGGCGTCTGCCGATTCAGGGCAGCGGCTTCACCTGCGCCGAGGCGGCGAACCCGAACTCCGTCTGCGCCTGGAATCCGGATATGTACGGGCTGAAGGCGGATCTTCCGGCGGCCAAGGCGTATTACGACAGCATCTTCCGCCTGTATGCCCAGTGGGGCGTCGACTTTGTGAAATGTGACGACATCGCCCGGGAATATCCCCACTGCAAAAGGGAAATCGAACTGATCTCCGAGGCCTGCCGCTCCTGCGGGAGGGACATCGTGCTGAGCCTGTCCCCCGGCCCCGCTCCGCTCGATCGGGCGGAACATTTAAAGCAGTATGCCAATATGTGGCGGATCACGGACGATTTCTGGGATGACTGGGCGCTGCTGAAGGGCATGTTCGAACGGGCCGAAAAATGGTGCGTGCATGCGGCACCGGGCCACTGGCCCGACGCGGATATGCTGCCCGTGGGCGCCCTGCGGCAGTGCTATGCCGACAAGGGCTGGACCCGCTTTACCCAGGCCGAGCAACGCACCATGATGACCCTGTGGTGTATGATGCGCTCCCCCCTGATGATCGGAGGAGACCTGCCGCAGAACGATCCCTTCACCCTTTCCCTCCTGACCAACGGAAAGGTGCTGGCCCTCGAAAAGGAAAGCTGGTGCGCCCATCCGCTGCGGACGACGGATGAAGAATCCGTATGGGTCGCGGCCGCGAAGGACGGCAGCGGTTTCTGGCTGGCCGCCTTCAACCTCTCCGATCAGGATCGGGAAATTGCCCTTCCGGAGCCGGAGGCGCCCTTCCGCACCGCGGAGGAGCTGTGGACCGGTCAAAAGCAGCTGGGCCGCTCCGTGGCCCTCCCCCCGCATGACGCCGCGGTCTGGAAGCTTTCCAGATAACCCATCCGCTGCCTCCCCGTGGGTGCCTCTGGAGTGGATCAACGCGGACCGCACCGACATGCTGCCCGCGTTTCTCTCCCATGCCCGGCCCCAGATTCAGGCCGGGCTGAAGCCCATTTACAGTAATTATAAACTCCCCTTTAGGGCTGATTTTTCAGTAAAAA
>CADBTC010000213.1 GCA_902797445.1 uncultured Eubacteriales bacterium
AAAGACGGCTGGGAGGACACCCGGTACGGGGAGTATACCGCCCTGATGGAGGCTTATCCTGAACTGGCGGATATTCCCAGCATCGGCGGCTATCACGACGACGTTCTGGACCGGGAACTGATCCTGGAACTGGATCCGGACTGCCTTCTGATCAGCAATTCCCAGTATACCGAAAACGAAACCAGCATCCCCGTCTGGGAGCAGGCCGGAATCCGGATTGTGGTTCTGGATTATCACAAAATGATCCTCGAGAACGACATTGCCAGCACGACGATCCTGGGCGCTCTTCTGCAGAAGGAAGATACGGCAGCGGAGCTTTGCGATGCGTATACAAACGGAATAGCGCTGGTTCAGGAAAGAATAGCCGCTCTTTCGGAGGAAGAAAAGAATATCAAAGTCCATATGGAACTGGGAAATCAGGGCCCCGGAGTCATCGGAAACAGCTATGACGGCATGCTTTGGGGCGCCATTATTGAGAATGTAGGCGCAGTGAATATCGCCAAAGGCAAACTGGCGGATGGCTGGGGCCCGCTGGATATGGAATATCTCCTTGAGGCCAATCCTGACAAAATCTTTATCGGCGGTTCGATCTGGTCGGATGACACCGAAAATGACCAGATGCGCATGGGCCTGACCGTGGATGAATCCCTGGCGCAGTCCCGGCTGAAAGCATTCGCGGACAGAGACTGGTGGCAGGGACTGACGGCGGTACAGAACGGTGAGATCTACGGGGTTGACCATGGCTCGCTGCGCAATGCGCTGGATTATACCTTTACCGAATTCATGGCCAAGGCCATCTATCCGGAACTGTTCGAGGATATCGATCCCCAGGCGGAATATGAAGCGATGCTGGCAAAATATCTGCCGGAGATGACCGCCCCCGGAACCTTTATGATCACTTATAACGGCACCGGCGAATAAGCCGGAACAGGCGGGAGACATCGGAGAGGTTCATGGAAAGTTCTCAAAGCGCGGTCATTTACAGAAAAATAAACCGGAAACGGCGGATCGTTCTGCTGGTCCTGATCCTTGCGGTCCTTTTTATGATCACCGTGGATATCAGCGTCGGTTCCTCCAGCCTGACGTTTACGGAATGTATCCGTCTGCTGCTGGCGGGACCTTCCGCCGAAGGGACCTATGAGCTGATTGTCTGGCAGGTCCGCCTGCCCATGACGCTGACCTGTGTGGGCGTTGGCGGCTGTCTGGCACTTTCCGGCCTGCAGGTTCAGACGATCACCAACAATCCGCTGGCCAGTCCGTATACCCTGGGCATTTCTTCCGGCGCAAGCTTCGGAGCGGCCATCGCTATTGTTACCGGAGCCGCAGTCCTGAATGTGCAGTGGATCGGAACTACTCTGATGGCTTTTGCCTTTGCCCTTCTTGTTACCGGAGCAATCTTTTTCCTGGGCAGGCTGAAGCGTATGTCTGCCCAGACCCTGGTGCTGGTAGGCATTATCATGAATTTCTTCTTTACGGCGCTGCAGCAGTATCTGCAGTACCGGGCCAGCGCGGAGATTGCGCAGATCATTTCCAACTGGACCTTCGGCAATCTTTCCCGCGCGAGCATGACCAGTGCGTTGGTGACCCTTGTGGTCATGCTGGCCGGCGTGGTGTTTTTCTTCCGCCTGAGCTGGCAGCTGACGGCATTCAATGCCGGAGAAGAACGGGCAAAAAGCCTGGGAATTCAGGTGGAACGGCTGAAAATGACGGTTTTCGTGGCTGCAGCCGTCCTGATTGCGGCAGGAGTCGGATTTATCGGAACGGTCGGCTTTGTGGGACTGGTTTCGCCTCATTGCGCCCGGCTTCTTGTAGGAGAGGATCAGCGGTATCTGATGCCGGTATCCACTCTCTTCGGGATGCTGGTCATGCTGCTGGCTTCCACGGTCTCCAAACTGATGTCGGAAGGTTCCATGCTCCCGGTGGGCATCATCACTTCGATCGTCGGCGTACCGTTCCTGTTCATACTTCTGATGCGGGAGGTGCGCTGATGGAAAAGCTTCAGCAGGATCCGGCAAACCGGCTGGAAACCCGGAATCTGACGGTCCGGTACGGCGGCCGGACCATCCTGGATCATATTTCTGCCGATTTTCAGTGCGGGACCATGACGGCGGTCATCGGCAGCAACGGTGTCGGAAAGACGACTTATCTGAAAGCAATAGCCGGCCTGATCCGGACGGAAGGAAAGGTTGAATTCTGCGAGAATGGAGAGCGGCGTTACCGGCGGAAGGAAATCGCCTATGTTCCGCAGCTGGGGGCATTGCAGACCCGGCTGACGGTATTCGAAATGGTGCTGCTGGGAATGGTCGGCAGCCTGAAATGGCATGTGCGAAAGGAACAGCTGGATCAGGTGTATCAGGTACTGGAGGATCTGGGGATCACGGCTATTGCGGACCAGCCCTTTCATACCCTGTCCGGCGGACAGAAGCAGCTGGTTTCCATGGCCCAGTCGTTTATCGGCAGGCCCAGGGTTCTTCTGCTGGACGAGCCGACATCGGCGCTGGATCTGCGGCACCAGCTGATTGTCATGGATCTTGCGCAGCGCTATACCCGGGAACAGAACGCCGTGACTGTTTTTGTTGTGCATGATCTGATGCTGGCATCCCGTTACGGAGAATACATGGTCGTTCTGCATGACGGGAAAGTATTTGCTCAGGACAAGGCAGCGAACATCCTGAACCGGGAGCTGATAGAGACGGTCTATGCGGTCAGTTCCCGGGTGATGGGGCTTCCGGAGGGCTATCAGATCGTTCTTCCGATCCGGCCTCTTTCGGAACAGGAAAGACTGCAGAGCGGAAAAGGGAAGGAATAAGTATGGATCTGAAGGAAAAAATAGTTCACGGCTGGAATATTTCCGCCGAAGGGTACAGTTCGAAAGTGGTCCGGAGCGATTT
>CADBTC010000214.1 GCA_902797445.1 uncultured Eubacteriales bacterium
CAAAATATGTCCGTTTCTTCGTCTACTGGAATGATTCCCGCAGGGTTGATATTGACCTGCATGCCGGGGGAAAAACGACAGCGGGTGAAGCCCTGCATATTGGCTGGAATGCGGATTTTCGAAACAGCGGCGTCATTCATTCCGGCGATATCACCCATAGCAACGCGGCGGAATACATTGACATTGATCTTTCCGCCCCGGTTCAGGAAATCTATGCCAATATCAATCTCTTCAGCGGCAGACCGAGTCTGAAGGATGTAGAGACGTGCTACGTTGGCATGATGGCGGTGGATAAAATCGGCCAGAATGTACGGCATTACAATCCCCGGAATTGTTTCTTCACGCATACCATGACGCAGCAAGCCAGAACCCTGTACTATGGATACATCAATGTCCAGGGGCGCTATGTACGGTTTATCGGACAGCCGAACGTATCAGCATGGGCCAGCGGACCGGATATCGAATCCGCGGAAGCACGGTTCTCTCTGCAGGACTATCTGGACTGCCTTCTGGAAGGACAGGGGGCGCAGAAGGCGGGCACGCCGGAGGAAGCGGATGTGATCCTCTCGATGGGCAAGAGCGCTGATGAAAAGGGAATCAGCCTTGTGGACAACAATTTCTTTCTGGACTGCTAAAAGGAGACGGAGATGGTTCACCGTCTCCTTTTTTGTGCGAGGAGATGGGAAGCGTCCCCCGTCTCCTGATCCACGTCTTTACATCAGATCAGGGATGAAGTATAATTTCCCCAAATATATCCTGCATGAGGGGAGACTTCTCTGATGAGCATCAACCATATCCGTTTCTCTTTGGACGGGCTCTGGAGCTGGCGGGCGGAGGATGAGACCGCTTTCCATGACGGACAGGTGCCGGGCAGCGTGCTGAATGATATGCTGCGGGAAGGCATGATAGAGGATCCGTTCTGGCGGGAAAATGAATATGCCACCCGGGATCTTTTTCGGAAGGACTATCTTTATGAACGGGAGTTCGAGGCGGATCCGGCGCTTCTGGCCTGCGATGAAACGGAGCTGATTTTTGAAGGCCTGGATACCCTGGCCACGGTCACTCTGAACGGCGAGAAACTGGCGGAAACGGACGACATGCACCGAACCTGGATTTTCCCCGTCAAGGGAAAGCTCCGTCCCGGAACCAACACGCTGCGCGTGCGCCTTGCCTCCCCGATCCGCTTTGTCCTGGAGGAGGACGCGCGGAACGATATTTTCTATCATGCCAGAGGTTCCATGCCCGGCACGGCGGCCCTGCGGAAAGCGCACTGCATGTTCGGATGGGACTGGGGTCCCCAGCTGCCGGACGCCGGCATTTTCCGCTCCGTATGGCTCCGCGGAACAACCGCGGCCAGGCTGGAAGACGTTCGGATCCGCCAGGAGCATGGGGAAGACAGCGTAGCGCTGACGGTTTCCGCCGCCATTCACGGAACGGACCGTTTCGGATCCGCGGAGGCGGAGATTCGGGTTACGGTCACCGATCCGGACGGGCAGACCCTGGAGGCGTGCGGTCTGGCCCGGGCGGACGCACCGGCGGAGATCACGCTTCGGATCGATCATCCGAAGCGATGGTGGCCCCACGGGCTGGGGGATCAGCCGCTGTATACCGTCCAGACGGCGCTGATGGACGGAGACAGGATCGCGGATGAGAAAACGGTCCGCGTCGGGCTGCGGACGATCCGCCTGTGCACGGAGCCGGACGAATGGGGCAGCGAATTTGCCTTCGAGGTGAACGGACACAAAATCTTTGCCATGGGGGCGAACTTTATTCCCCAGGACAGCCTGATCCCGCGGGTGACCGGAGAACGCTCCCGCAGCCTGATCCGGGACTGCGCCGCGGCCAACATGAATATGATCCGCGTGTGGGGCGGAGGATATTATCAGGACGATGATTTCTATGACGCCTGCGATGAATACGGGATCCTGGTCTGGCATGACCTGATGTTCAGCTGCAATGTGTACAGGCTGGATGAAAGCGGGCATTTTGAGGAGAACATCATCGCGGAAACGGAGGACAATGTCCGGCGGATCCGGCACCACGCCAGCCTGGCGCTGTGGTGCGGGAACAACGAGATGGAATCCGGATGGGCCGGATGGGAGCGCCTGGTGGGGCATCATCCCCGGTATCCCCGGGATTATCTGATCATCTTTGAGCGAATCCTGAAGGATGTGGTCCGGCGGTGCGACGGGGTTACGCCCTGGTGGCCCTCTTCGCCTTCCTCCGGGGGCAGCTTCTGGGAGACGTCCTCCCCGAATCACGGCGATCAGCACTACTGGGATGTGTGGCACAGCGGGAAACCCTTTACGGAATACCGGAAGGAATATTTCCGCTTCTGTTCCGAATACGGGTTTGAGTCCTTCCCCTCCATCAAAACCATCCGCTCGTTTACGCTGCCCGAGGACCGGAACATTTTCAGCCATGTGATGGAATCCCATCAGAAAAACGGGACCGCGAACAGCAAGATCTTTACCTATGTGGCGGACTACTTCCGGTATCCGAAGGACTTGCAGTCCGTCGCGTACATCTCCCAGCTGCTGCAGCTGAAGGCGATCCAGTACGGGGTGGAATACTGGCGGCAGAACCGGGGCCGGTGCATGGGCTCCCTCTACTGGCAGCTGAACGACTGCTGGCCGGTGGCGTCCTGGGCGTCCCTGGATTATTTCGGCCGGTGGAAGGCGCTTCATTACGGCGCCCGGCGCTTTTACGCGCCGCGCATGGCCTCCTGCCGGGAGAAACAGGAACTGTCGACGGATCTGACCTGGTATATGCATAACGATACGCTGAATGCGTATGAGGGACGGCTGGAAGTGGAGCTGCGCCGGGATGACTTCGAGGTCATCGCGCGGAGGGAGGCGTCGGCCCGGGTGGAACCGCTGAGCGCGATTCCCGTGCTGCACGAGGATTTTCAGGCGCTGCTGCCGGATGAGGATACCCGGCGCCATGTATACTGCGAATACCGGCTTTATGCGGACGGGAAACTGATCAGCCGGGGAACGACCCTGTTTGTAAAGCCGAAGCATCTGGAGCTGCCGGACATTCAGTACGAAATCCGGGTGGAAGAAGCGGGGGACTGCTTCCGGATTCATCTGGGATCCAGCGGATTTTCCTATTATACGGAGCTGGACTTCGAGGACCGGGACGCGGTATTCAGCGACAATTATTTCGATATCACGACCCCGGACGGCGTCACCGTTTCGGTTCCCCGCAGCGCCTTCCCGGAGGGAACGGGGGCGGAGGAGGTCCGGGATGCGCTGCGCGTCCGCAGCGTCCAGGACAGCTATGACCCTTGCGGGGAGTAAAATAAGGAACACGGAAATTTCGCTGCGCTGCGTGCGGTCGCAGCAGGGGGCAGGTGGCAGGCATCGCCGCTTTCGCCGTATCCAGGTAAGCGGCGCCGGGACTTCCGGTGAAAAGACGCGGCGGATCTGCATCTGCTGACCAGCCTTTTGCCGCTTTTGAAATCGGCGGAAACGGTCAGTTTTTTTGAAACCAGAACGAGCCCTGCGGAATGAAATCGTTATGAAAACGTAACAACTTTGTTGCACATTTTTCTCCCTTGTCCTGTATACTGAAAAACGGCTGCTGTGCGGCCTACTATTTAGGGGAGGAAAACATACATGAAGAAACTCGTTTCCCTGTTGCTTGCCCTGGCGATGGTGCTGTCCTGCGCGGCGGCCCTGGCGGATAACGTGAAAATGGACAAGCTGACCTTCCAGTTCGTTCCCTCCAAGGACGCGGACGTGATCATCACCGGGACGAAGAACCTGCCCGACCTGATCAAGGCCGAGATGGCGAACCTGGGCTATGACATCGGCGAAGTGGAAATCTCCGTGGGCACTAGCTATGAGGCCACCGGCGAAGCCATGAGCGCCGGCACCATCGATGTGGGCTGGCTGCCCGGCGGCACCTACGCCATCTACAGCCAGAACAAGGAAGTCGACGTCATCCTGACCGCCACTCGCGCGGGTCTGTCCAACGACAGCGAGAATCCCGCGGACTGGAACGGCGACGCGAACAAGACCCTGCCGACCGAGAATCAGGTGACCTTCTACCGCTCTCTGATCTACGCCGCGCCCACCGAGAAGGGCAAGGCGCTGGCCGCCAAGGTCAATGCCGGCGAGGCCCTGACCTGGGACGAGCTGAACGACTGCACCTGGGCGGTCGGAAACACCTCTTCCTCCGCGGGGTATATCTATCCCACCATGTGGCTGATGGAACACTATGACGGCAAGAAGATCTCCGACCTGAGCTCCGTCATCACCCTGGGCTATGCCGACGCTTTCGCCCAGGCCGCTTCCGAGCAGGTGGACATCATCTGCTGCTACGCCGACGGCCGCCGGGACTATGAGATTCCGTGGAATCTGCCCACCGATCAGGCGGACGCCACCGGCAAGCAGGGCATGGGCCGGGAAGACACCATCTGGAACGAACTGAACGTCATCGGCGTGACCCCCGGCATCTATAACGACACCGTGGCGGTGACCACCGCGAAGCCCGAAATCTACAACCCCGAGTTCATCAGCGCGCTGCAGACCGCTCTGATCAACATCATCAACACCGACGAAGGCAAGGAAATCTTCTCCGTCTACAGCCACGCCGGCTATGCCATTGCCAAGGACAGCGACTATGACGGCGCCCGTCAGGCCCTGACCGTGGTGAAGTAAGCTGCATTTCCCAAAGCCCGGCAGCCGCAAGTTGCCGGGCTTTTTTTCCGGGTCCGGCCGGAAGAAGGAGAGAACCAGATGATCGAGTTTAAGCATGTGGATAAGGTATATCCCAATGGCGTCAAAGGTCTGAAGGACGTCAACCTGACCATCGACCAGGGGGAATTTGTGGCCATTATCGGCCTGTCCGGGGCCGGGAAATCCACCCTGATCCGAACCATTAACCGGATGATCGACGTCACGGGGGGCCAGCTCATCGTAGACGGGACGGATGTGATGACCCTGAAAGGGAAGGCCATGCGGCGGTACCGCCGAAAGATCGGCATGATCTTTCAGTCCTACAATCTGGTGACGCGGTCCACCGCGATCAAGAATGTGCTGACCAGCATGGTGCCGGATATGAACTTCTTCCGGGTGCTGCTGGGCCTGTTTACGAAGGAGCAGAAGATGCACGCCCTGGAGGCGCTGGACAAGGTGGGCATCCTGGACAAGGCCTATACCCGGTGCGACCAGCTTTCCGGTGGACAGCAGCAGCGGGTTTCCCTGGCCCGGACGCTGAACCAGAATCCCACCATCATCCTGGCGGACGAACCGGTGGCGGCCCTGGATCCGGTGACGGCGAAGCAGGTCATGAGCGACTTCCGGCGCATCAACGAGGAGATGAACATCACCGTGCTCATCAATATTCACCACGTGGATCTGGCGCTGAACTACTGCACCCGGGTCATCGGCATCCGGGCGGGCGAGGTGGTCTACGACGGGCCCACCACCAGCGTGACCCAGGAGATTCTGGACGAGATCTATAACGGCGCGGCGATTCCCACCGCCGAGAAATGAGGCGGACATGAGAAAAAAGCAGAAAGCGGAAGCGGTGGTGAAAACCCCGCTGCTGGACCGGCTGATTCCGCCCCGGGAAATCACCCTGCCCAACGGGCACTCCGTGAAAAAGCCCGTATCCAGGGCGCCGTTCATTGCCGTGCTGACGATCGCGGTGATCTGGATTTCCGCGGTGGTGACGGGGTTTGATTTCCGCATCATCATTGAGCGGGGACATCAGCTGGGTTACATTCTGGGGCGGATCTTCCAGCCCAACTGGAGCTATTTCGGCGGGGACGCCGCCGGCACCAAAAAACTGATGGACGCCCTTTTCGACACGATCAAGATGTCCATCATGGGCTCGGTCATCGGTGCGACCCTGGCGCTCCCCATCTCCGTGATGGCTTCCAACAATATCAACCGCAGCACCGGGGTGGTCTGGTTCCTGCGGATCCTGCTGATGATTATCCGGACCCTGCCCACGCTGATCATCGCCAAGTTCGCGGCGCTGATTTTCGGGCTGGGCACCTTTGCCGGCACGGTGGCCATTGTGGTGTTCACCTTCGGCATCGTGGCGAAGATGATGTACGAATCCATTGAGACCATCGACATGGGCGCCTTCGAGGCCACGGAAAGCTTCGGGGCGAACAAGTTCCAGGCCTTCTGGAGCGCCTGCATGCCCCAGATCCTGCCGACCTATCTGTCCTACTGCCTCTACAGCCTGGAGATGAACATCCGGGCCGCGGCGATCCTGGGATACGTGGGTGCGGGCGGCCTGGGCATCCTGATCAACGAGTTTATCGGCTGGCGGGATTATGAGAGCCTGGGCGCGGTGCTGCTGGCCCTGTTCGTGGTGGTGCTCATCATCGAGAACACCAGCCAGTATCTGCGCAAGAAGCTGAGCTGAGGAGGGGAGGAAGAACATGGCGAAGACAAAATCCCTGCTGAACGCGGACCATCCCCTCACCATCGAGGAGGCCTACGAATCCCGGCCCCGGCTCTGGTGGCTGTATACGCTGATTCTCCTGATCGTAGCGGCACTGCTGGGCTGGAGCGGCACCTCCATCACCTATAAGGGCCTTGCCACCAAGGGCATGACCATTGCCCAGGGCATCGGCTACGGGCTGGTGCACCCGGATACGAATCTGCTGTTCAACCTGACCAGCGAGGGCGTGCCCTATCAGCTGCTTCAGACGGTGGCCATCGCCGTCCTGGGCACCCTGATCGGCGGGGTGCTGGCGATTCCCTTCAGCTTCCTGGCCTGCGACCGCATCGTGCCCAAGCCGGTGGCGGTGATCTTCCGGGCCGTGATTCTGGGCATCCGCACGATCCCCAGCCTGGTCTGGGCGCTGGTGTGGATCCGGGTGACGGGGCCCAACGCCTTCTGCGGCGTGGTGACGGAATCCGTATGCTCCATCGGAATGATCTGCAAGATGTACATCACGGCCATCGAGGACATCGACACGAAGATCCTGGAGAGCCTGGACGCCGCCGGATGCAACGGGCTCCAGAAGGTCCGCTACGGCATTCTGCCCCAGATTATTCCGAACTTTATCTCCACGGTCATCTACCGGTTCGACATCAACGTGAAGGACGCCACCACCCTGGGCATCGTCGGAGCCGGCGGCATCGGCGCCGCGCTGATCCAGTGCATGAACTCCAGCCGCTGGAGCATGGTGGGCGCGTATCTGACCGGCATGATCGTGCTGATGATCCTGATTGAGCTGTTTTCGACGAAGGTCCGGGCCAAGCTGGCGCGGGGTTGAGCATGAAGAAGAAACTGACGATCTATTATACCTCGGACACCCACGGCTACCTGTATCCCACCCATTTCCGGGACCGGGAGCCCCATCCAATGGGGCTCCTTTCCATGCGCTTTCCCAAGGATGAAAACACCCTGATCATCGACGGCGGGGATACGATCCAGGGCTCTCCCCTGATCTATTACTGCCGGACGGAGGGGGAGCCCCTGCCCGTCGCCCGGGCGCTGAACGACCGGGGATACGATTTCGTGACCCTGGGGAATCACGACTTCAACCTGGGGCAGGAGAAGCTGGGGGCTTACCTGCGGGAGCTGAAGGCGGAATGCCTCTGCGCCAATGTGCGGGATGAGACCGGGTCGCTGGACATCGCACCCTGGACCATCAAGGTGATGGGCAACGGCCTGCGGGTGGGCCTGGTGGGCATTGTGACGGACTGGGTGAACCGGTGGGAGAAGCCGGAAAACCTGGTCGGCCTGAAGATCACTGATCCCCTGGAGGCCGCGCGGCAGGCCTGCCTGGCCCTGCGGGACCAATGCGACGTGCTGGTAGGGATCTATCACGGGGGCATCGAAAAGGACCTGGCGACCGGCAAGCTCCTGTCGGACACGGATGAGAACATCGCCTGCCGGCTGTGCGAGGAGCTGCCCTTCGATTTGCTGCTGACGGGGCACCAGCATATGGCGCTTCCCGGTACGGCCTGGGCGGGGACCTGGATGGTGCAGCCGCCCGCCAACGCGGAAAAGTATGTCCGGGTGACAATGGACGAAGCGGGCCGTTTTTCGTCGGATCTGCTGCCGGTGCCGGACCGGGCGGAGCTCCGGCCGGAGGAGGAAGCACTTCTGAAAAAGGTGGACGCCTGGCTGGACCAGCCGGTGGGGCACCTGTCCCGGCCCCTGTGGCCGAAGGATCATCTGTCCATGGCGCTGGAGGGCAGCGGGATCGCCGCTCTGTTCAACCAGGTGCAGCTGCATGCCAGCGGGGCGCAGATCAGCTGCGCCGCCCTGGGTAACGAGGTCCGGGGCTTTGACCGGGCGGTTACCGTGCGGGACGTGGTCGCCAGCTACGTGTATACCAACACCCTGGTGGTGCTGCGGGTGACGGGCCGGGTGCTGCGGCAGGGGCTGGAGCAGTGCGCCAGCTTCTTCCAGGTCACGCCGGAGGGCGGTCTGCGGGTGGCGGCGCCCTTCCTGGAGCCCAAGGAGGCCTACTACAATTACGACTATTTTGCTGGGATCCGGTATATATTCGACCTGCGGAAGCCCGTGGGGGAGCGGGTCGTTTCCCTGACGATGGACAGCGGCGAGCCCGTGGACCCCGACGAGAGCTATACCCTGTGCATGTGCGACTACCGGGCTACCGGCTCCGGTGATTTTGACTTTTACCGGGACTGCCCGCGGGTCCGGGAGATCCAGACGGATATCTCGGAGCTGATCCTGGATGCGTTCCGCGGCTGTGAAGAGATTGATATCCCGGAGGAATCCCCGTATCGGGTCATCCGGTGAGAGGCGGAGAAGATGAATCAGACGATCAGACTGGCGACTGACAGGCCCTTGGTCATCGCGCACCGGGGGCTCAGCGGGCTCGAGCGGGAGAACACCTGCGCGGCGTTTGTCGCGGCAGGTAACCGCTCCTATTACGGCATTGAAACCGATATCCACCGGACGAAGGACGGCCGGTACATCGTCTATCATGACGATGATCTGATGCGCCTGCTGGGGGACGCGCGCATTGTGGAGGAGATGACCTTCGCCGAACTGCGCTCTCTGCGCCTTTCCGATCATGACGGGAAGGTGCGGGAGGACCTGATGCTGCCCTCCCTGGAGGAGTATATCCGGATTTGCAGGAAGTACGGCAAGGAGAGCGTGCTGGAGATCAAAAATCACTTTGCGCCGGAGGATATCGATCGGGTGATCGGGATCGTCGGAGGCGAGGGCTGGCTGGAGCATACGATCTTTATTTCCTTCGATCTGCCCAACTGCCTGTGCCTGCGGGAAAAGCTGCCGCTTCAGCGCGTCCAGTACCTGGTTGAAATCTGCGACGCGCAGGTGCTGCGGGTTATGAAGGAATATGCCCTGGATCTGGACATGGACTATCAGCACTGCACCCGGGAGATTGTGGATGCCTGCCATGCGCAGGGCAGCGCTGTGAACGTCTGGACGGTGAACGACCCGGAGGACGGCCGGCGCATGGCCCGCTTCGGGGTGGATTTTATCACCTCCAACATCCTGGAATAGGAAACCGGAACCGGTC
>CADBTC010000215.1 GCA_902797445.1 uncultured Eubacteriales bacterium
AAAGCCGCCCATGGCGTCATAGGTGGAAAAAGAAAGGATCCCGTTCTCGTACAGGGTGACGGTGAATCCGCCGTCCTGCGCCTGCGCATCCCGGACAAAGGGGCGGAATTTGTATTGAAATACCGGTTTGTGACCATATCTTGCTATCATCCCGGTTCGCCCCCTTTCTTTCGATATCAGATCCTATGTTATGCCAAATCCAGCTGTCCGTCAACCCCTGCATACTACATCTTGTGGTCAGATTTGTGAACTTTTTGTAATAAATTGCATGAGGGCCTCCCTGTTTTCCGCCGGTGTCGTTGTAGGCCGGCCCAGATCAGCCCGAGCCCCGCAGGCGCAGCAAATCTCGAGCAGGGTCGGCCCCTTTTCCGCTTTCGCCTCCGCCAGCGCCTCCCGCAGGCTGTCCTCATTCTCCGCCCGCAGCACCTTCCCGTATCCCGCCGCTTCCGCCATCGCGGAAAGGCGCAGCTTCCGGTCGCATACCGGCATGCCGCCCACGGTCTCGTGGGCCTCGTTGCGGATCACCGCATGAATCAGATTCTCAGGCCCGGCCTGGGCGATGATGGGCAGCGCCCCCAGATGCATCAGGGCAGCCCCGTCCCCATCCAGGCACCAGACTCGTCTCTCGGGCTGCGCCAGAGCGATCTTCAGGGCGATCATGGAGGCATGTCCCATGCTGCCCACCGTCAGAAAATCCTGCCCATGACCCTGTCCGCGCCGCTCCCGGATCTCAAAAACCTCCCGGCTCAGCTTGCCGGTGGTGCAGACGTAAATATCCCCATCCTCGCCGCTCTCCGTCAGGATCTCTGCCGCCCGCTCCCGGGTCATCCGGTATCCGTTCATATAGGAGGGCTTCTCCACCGTGGTCAGCCCGCCCTTGCGAACCAGGAATGCTGAGCACTTTCCGTGCCGCATTTCCGCCATCAGATACGCGAAATCTGTTCGGAACGTTTCTGCGTCCGTCGTTTTATCAATCACCCGCCAGGGAATCCCCAGCAGATCCAGCTGTCCCTCGGTGATAAGCCCCTGCTTCACATGCTGCGGCTCATCATGCACACCCGGTTCCCCCCGCCATCCGATGACCAGCAGGCAGGGCAGCGCATAGACCGCCGGATCCATCAGAGACGCCAGGGGATTCACCGCGTTCCCGAGCCCGCTGTTCTGCATATAGCAGAGGGCGGGACGCCCCGTCGTCAGATAATGGCCAGCGCACAGCCCGATGGCACCGCCCTCGTTATGCGCCACCATGTGCTTTCGGCTCCCTGTGCCGTATCGGGCGTACAGCAAATCGCACAAGCCTTTCAGCTGGCTGTCCGGCACACCGGTAAAAAAATCGATGCCGTTTTGCTCGCATGCATCCAGTAAAATCTTCGCGTCCATCTGTATTCCGCTCCTTTTGACGGTTTCTTCCCACAAATTTGTTTTTCAGACTCGTCTCTGCAGGATTTTCAGCTTCTTTTGTGGTATATTTTTTCCGTAAACCCCAGCTGACCGGGTTTTCATTCCAGTATAAACGGGAGACATATTTGCCCGCGGCTGCATCCGCAGGCGCGGACGCAAAATAGTCATCCTCCGTATAAAGCAGAAGCCAAACGCAGTTCAGTGAGGAGGCGGTCGCCCATGACCATTCGGGAGCGCACGGAATCCGGCGAGCGGATGCTTTTATCCCCCTACGCCGCTCTTTCGGAAAAGACCCGTGGGCGGGTGCGGCCCCTGGAGCCCTGCGATCTGCGCACGGAATACCAGCGGGACCGGGACCGGGTCATTCACTGCAAAGCCTTTCGCCGCCTGAAATTCAAGACCCAGGTTTTTCTCTCCCCGGAGGGAGATCATTACCGGACCCGTCTGACGCATACGCTGGAGGTGTCCCAGGTCGCGCGCACCCTGGCCCGGGCGCTCCGGCTTAATGAGGACCTGACCGAGGCCATCGCCCTGGGGCATGATCTGGGGCACACGCCCTTCGGCCACATCGGGGAGCGCACTCTGAACGAGCTCCTGAAGGACGGCTTTCGCCATAACGAGCAGAGCCTGCGGGTGGTGGAGGTGCTGGAAAACGATGGCGCCGGCCTGAATCTGACCTGGGAGGTCCGGGACGGCATTCTGCACCATTCCGGCGCCGGGTTTCCTTCCACCCTGGAGGGGGAATGTGTCCGCCGGGCGGACCGGATCGCCTATCTGAATCACGATCTGGACGACGCGCTCCGGGCAGGTATTCTGAAGGATTTCGAGCTTCCCGCCGACTGCCTGCGCGTGCTGGGCGCCTCTCACGGAGAGCGGATCGATACCATGATCCGGGACATCGTGGATGTCAGCGACAATCAGCCCCATCTGTCCATGAGTCCCCGGGTAGAGGAGGCCATGAACGGGCTGAGAGAATTCATGTTCGAAAAAGTATATCGGGACGGCTGGCGGGATCTGGAGGAAAAGCGGTGCGACTTCGTCCTCCGCGCCATGTTCGACTACTTCTGTTCTCATCCCGGTGAAATGCCGGAGGAATATATCATGATAACCTACCGGGACGGGCTGGAACGGGGCGTCGCGGACTATCTGTCCGGCATGACGGACCGCTATGCCATCCGGACCTTCCGGGAGCTCTTCGTTCCCTCTTCCTTCCATACCTTTTAAGTCTGCAGTCTGGCGATCTCTTCCCGGTAATAGGCAGCGTCCGCTTCCGCCTGGAAAAGCAGCTCCGGATTTCCGCCGTCCGTGCTTCTCAGGCCCTGTATCTGCGCCTCCACGACCTTCAGCCGATGCTGCAGATATCCTGCCAGCATCGGGTTTTCGCTTTCTGTCAGCCGCTTTCCCCTGCGCTTTTCTTCTTCTGTCAGGCTTTCCGCCCCCGGCTCCGAAAGCATCATCAGATAAAACCTCCCTGCCGCCCGGCAGGGTATTTCTTTCGTAAGATGGTACCCTATGCTCTCCACCGCCGACCGCACCTGGAACAGATCCGTATGGGCGGACAGCAGCAGCTTCGCTCCCCGCAAATGTCCGGCCCCCCGCTCCAGCATCCCTCGGATGGTCTTGCCCCCCATCCCCAGGATGGAGATCATCCCGCAGGCCTCCGTTACCGGATCCATTCCGTCTCCCAGACGGAACTCCGCCCGGTTCGTCATACCCGCCGCCACGAAATGATTTCTGGCGTTGTTCAGGGCATCCGGGCTGATGTCCGTCAGGATCATCCGCCGGCACTTTCCGCTCTGCAGCAGCGTCAGGGGCAGATAGCCATGATCCGTGCCGATATCCGCCGCCAGATCGCATTCCGCGTACAAATCATATGCCAGTCCCAGCCGCTCGTCCAGCCGCATCTTTTCGCTCCTTTGAAAACAGCGCGGTTCCCCGCGCTGTCATGATGGATAAAAATGGATGTCATCCGCTCAGTCCAGATAATCCCGCAGCTTCTTGCTCCGGGACGGATGCCGCAGCTTCCGCAGCGCTTTGGCCTCGATCTGCCGGATCCGTTCCCGGGTCACGTTGAATTCCTTCCCCACTTCCTCCAGCGTCCGCTGCCGTCCGTCATCCAGACCGAACCGCAGCCGCAGCACTTTTTCCTCCCGGGGGGTCAGCGTATCCAGCACCTCCGTCAGCTGCTCCTTCATCAGCGCGAAGGAGGCGGCGTCCGCCGGGGCAGGCGCGTCCTCATCCGGGATAAAGTCGCCCAGGTGGCTGTCCTCTTCCTCGCCGATGGGGGTCTCCAGGCTGACGGGCTCCTGGGCGATCTTGATAATCTCCCGCACCTTGCCTTCGGAGATGTTCATTTCCTTCGCGATCTCCTCCGGGGTGGGCTCCCGTCCATATTCCTGCAGGAGCTGGCGGGACACCCGGATCAGCTTATTGATGGTCTCGACCATGTGCACCGGGATGCGGATGGTCCGCGCCTGATCCGCGATGGCCCGGGTAATGGCCTGCCGGATCCACCAGGTGGCATAGGTGGAAAACTTGAAACCCTTTCGATAGTCAAATTTTTCCACCGCCTTGATCAGCCCCAGATTTCCCTCCTGAATCAGATCCAGGAACAGCATGCCCCGCCCGACATATCTTTTCGCGATGGAAACGACAAGCCGCAGGTTCGCCTCTGCCAGCTGCTGCTTGGCGTCCTCGTCCCCGTCCTCCAGCCGCTTGGCCAGCTCGATCTCCTGGTCCGCGGTCAGCAGCGGCACTTTCCCGATTTCCTTCAGGTACATGCGCACCGGGTCGTCAATGGCAATGCCCTCCGGCACGGAAAGATCGATCTCCTCCGGGTTCACATCCTTTTCCGCAGCCATGGCCGCCTGGGCCGCGCTGTCCGCGGCCGCTTCCTCGGGCGTGGGCAGGTCATTCTCGTCGTTGACGACCGTAATGCTGTAGGCCTCCAGGGTTTCCAGAATCTTATCCAGCTGCTCCGGCTCCATTTCCTGTTCCGTCAGGTACTCCATGACTTCCCTGGAAGTGAGCACGCCTTTTTTCTTTCCGTAAGCATAGAGTTCGTCCAGCCTGCTGACCTGTTTATTCTCCGGCTTTTCCTGTGCCAAAGGACATCGCTCCCTTTCTTCGTATCCCTCATCCGACCCGTCCGATCGGATGCCGTCTTTCCCGCCTGCCCGCTGTTTTACGTCATTTTACGCATCTGCTCGCTCAGCTTCTGGTACTCTTTCATCAGGTCATTCAGCGTTTCCCCGTTACAATTCGCCATCCGCCCTTCGATTTCCTGCATCTGCTGTCTGACCCGGCCCCGCCGGATCTGTTTGACGCAGTCCTGCGCCATGGCGATCATTTCATCCGTGCTGCCCGCCGCCGGGGACAGCAGGAGCCGGGTCAAACGGGATCGGCTCTCCTCGTCCTCCTCCCGGTCGATCAGCGCCGCCGGCAGCGCTCCGCTTTGCAGATCCTGATAGATCCGCTCCAGCCCTGAGTCTGCAAAATCCTCCACATGGGTCATCCCCTCCGGCAGCCGCCCGGTAGCCATGAGTCCAATGAGCATCTCCTGAGCCCGCAGAACCTCCCACTCTTCTTCGCTCAGGGCCGGCCGGTTCCCGGCCGCGGCACGCCGGACGCCGCCGCTGCCGCCTTCCCCGCTGATTCCCAGGGTCCGCGCCGGATCCTCCCGCTTCGCGGCCGGGGCTTTGGGAACCGCCTTCCCTGCTTTTTTCAGTTCATCGGCCATCTGGGCGTCCAGCACCTCCCGGGAGAACCCCGTGGCAACGCACAGCTGTTTTAAATACCCCTCCCGTTCCACCGGGTCCAGAGGCGTCAGCAGCGCCACCGCCTTCCGGGCAAATTCCGCTTTCCCCTGCTCCGAGGAAAAATCCGCCTCCGCCCGGAGCCGGCGAATCCGATAGGTTTCCGGGGTCAGAACAGGCAGCTTCGCAAAGGCCTCCGCCCCGTCCCTCCGGATAAACTCATCCGGATCCAGTCCGTCCGGAAAGTCCAGCACCCGGACGGGAATGCCCTCCTCCCGGAAGATATCCAGCCCTCTCAGAATAGCATGCTGCCCCGCGGCGTCTCCGTCGTAGCTCAGGTAAACCTGCGGTGCGAAGCGCTTCAGGAGTCTGGCCTGCTCGTTTGTCAGGGCCGTTCCCAGCGTCGCCGCCACTCCCCGGACGCCAAACTGGGTCAGGCTCACCACGTCCATATACCCCTCCACCAGGATCACCCGGTCCAGGTGCCGTTCCTTCCGCAGCAGGTTGGCGGCGAAAACCCCTTTCCGCTTGTTGAATACCGGCGTATCGGAGGTGTTCAGATACTTGGGTTCCCCCTTGCCCAGAACCCGGCCACCGAAGGCCAGCACGTTTCCGTACTGGTCGATAATCGGAAACATCGCCCGGTCCCGGAACATGTCGAACACCCGCCGGGGACGCCCCGGATGACCCTCCGCTGCCGGCTCCGCTTCCCTGATGACGCTCAGCCCCACCAGGGCCAGCTCCGCCTCCGTGTATCCCTTTTCCTTCATATACCGGGTCAGGCTGTCCCATCCCGCCGGCGCCGCGCCAAGGCCGAACTTTCGGATCACCCCGTCGCTGAGCCCCCGGTCCTTCAGATAGCGCAGGGCCTTCTCCCCCTCCGGGGTAAACAGCATGCTGTGGAAATACCGGGCTGCCTCCCTGTTTGCACCGAGCAGGCGCTCCCGCTGGCTTCGGCGCCGCTCGTAGTCCTCATCCTCCACCGTCTGGGGCAGGGGCATATGGGCCCGCTCCGCCAGCTGCTCCACCGCTTCCTGAAAGGTCAGGTGCTCGATGTCCATGAGGAAATTGATGACCGTTCCCCCCGCCTTGCATCCAAAGCAGTAATACAGCTGGGCCTCTCCATCCACATTAAAGGAAGCCGTCTTTTCCGAATGGAAGGGGCACAGACCCACATAGTTTTTCCCTCTTTTCTTCAGGGCCACATAGCCGGATACCGTCTGCACGATATCGTTCCGGCTCCGCAGTTCCTCAATCCAATTTTCCGGATACCGTCCGGCCATGCCCCTTCACCTCCGTTGCCGCTTTCGTTTTCTCCCCGCTTTATTCGATGTCCGCCCTCAAAAATCCTGTCTGGGAAAGAATCATTTTGCGGCGTCCTCGGCCTTGCGAAAAAGCACCGCTTCCCGTATACTGGTGGTATCGGTAAAGCATGGAGGCAAGCGGACGCGCATATCATCCGTGCTTCATTTCGTATGATATAAGGAGGGACCATCAATGAAAGAAATCACCTGCGGAGACGTGCTGGAACTGCTGAATCAGGCGGCTCCCTTCGATACCCAGGAGCCCTGGGATAATTCCGGTTTTCTTGTGGGAAAGCGGGATCAGCCCGTCACCGGAATTCTTTTCGCCCTGGATGTAACGGGGCAGGTCATCGACGAGGCCGTCGAAAAAGGCGCGAATCTGATTGTGACCCATCATCCCCTGATGTTTGACCCCATCCGCCGGGTGACGGACGAAACCTTCGAGGGGCGCCTGATTCTCCGGCTGATCCGGGAGGGCGTGGGGCTTATCGCCTGCCACACCTGCCTTGACAGGGCTCCCGGCGGCATCAATGACGCGCTGGCGGAATGCTGCGCACTGCTGGATGTGGAGGGCGATGGTTTTATCCGGGTGGGGACGCTCCCGGTTCCCATGGCCGCCGGCGAGCTGCGGGAATACCTGTCCGCCGCGCTGGGGGATACGGTCCGTCTCATGGGGGATCCCGCCCGCACCGTGCACCGCCTGGGCATGTGCTCCGGGGCCGGCTCCGGGGAATGGGAAGAAGCCGCGGCCCTGGGGGCGGACGGGTTCCTCTCCGGCGAGGTGAAGCATCACCACGCCCTGGCCATGGCTGACGCGGGGATTCCCTGCTTTGAGTGCGGCCATTTTGCCACGGAGCAGCCGGGGATTTTCGCCCTGGCGGATGCTTTACAAAGCGCGCTGAATCAGGTAAAATATTCTTTGAGCATTTTCAAATCCCGGGCAGGCGCCTATGGAGCCGGTCCGGGTCCGCGGCAGGCGGACTGAATGCCCGCTGTTCCTGCCAGACAGGAGGTACCAGGTATATGAACAAGTTTGAAGCCCTTTGGACCTTTCAGACCGAGGATATCAAGGCTGACACCATCGCCAACGAAATCCGGCGCTCGCCCACGCGGCAGAAGCTGGAGCGGTCCCGTGATTTTATCCTCGAGCGCCAGAAGCAGTATAAACAGATTGAAGACAGCATC
>CADBTC010000216.1 GCA_902797445.1 uncultured Eubacteriales bacterium
CTGTGGGCATTATAATTCAGGGCGGTTTCCATCACCAGCCGCGGGTAGGCAGAGACCTCGCTGAGGGAGCCCTCTGAGATCATCCTGCACCCCAGCACCCGGCACTGGGCATTAACGCAGATGACCCAGAACCCTTCCACCCGCCGGCCCATCTGCAGGCTTTTGCAAAAATATTCCAGCTCCCGCCGGTTAGCGATCTGTTTGGGATCCGTCATCTCGCATTTCATGACCACCCTGGTCATGGGCAGCATCATGGCAACGAATGTCGCCTGCAGCTCCCCAACGCCTTCGACGGTCCGCAGCTGCTCCGGCCGGGCTTCGAAAACCCCTTTCAGGTTCCCGAAGGTTTCCAGCAGCGCTTTGGCTTCCTTCTTCGTATCCCGCCGTGGGGTTGCGTAGGCAAGCAGCAGCTCCAGCACCTCATGCTCGCTGAAGCCGTCGAAGCCTCCTTCCTCCCGGAACCGCCTGCGCATTCTGGCCCGGTGTCCTTCGTTTGGATTTTTCTCCTTCTTCCCTTCGGCCTCGTCCGCTTCCTTCTCCGGCGTCCTTCCAGCCTTTTCGGCTTCCCGCATCAGGGGCTCAGGATCTGTCTTTTCCTGTGATTTCAGCGCCTTTGCCGGATCCATGTACCATAGCTCATCCCCCGGCATCTCCGTCATGCGTTCGATTGCCGGCTCTTTCCGCTTCCGTGCCATCGCTCGTCCCCTCTGTCTCTCCCGTCGGTCGCTTCTGCCCGGTCCATCCTCCGTTGTCCGGCCGCCCTGGCTTCACGTCTTCGGCAGTCGGGTCAATGCTCAGGTTCCGTAATATTTCCAGATATCCCTGCAGGCCTGCTTTTCCATTTCATTCAGGGGGATAAAGGCCCTCCGGTATACCGCGCGGATCTGCTCCCGGCTCAGTGCCATGGGATGATTGCCCATCCGCTCCGGATTCACCGAATCCGTCAGCGCGTCCAGCATCTCCTCCGTCGGCCGCTCCGGCAGAGGCATATCCATTTCCAGCATCATGCCCCGGATCAGCCTCGAGCCCATGCTGGGATCCCCCAGCCGCATACGGCCGGCCAGCTCCGCCATCATCGCCCGGGTTTCCTCATTCTCCGTCAGCAGATCCCACAGCACCGGCAGCGTCAGCGCGCAGGCGTGCCCATGGGCCAGGCCCATCCTCTGGGTGATCTGATAGCTCATGGCATGGGCGGCCGTGGTTCTTGTATGGAAAATGGCCTTCCCGCTCTGATAGCTGGCATCCATCATCTGCTCCGCCGCGTGCGGATCCCCCGCCAGATATGCCTTCAGGTTGTCCAGCACCCCCTGGAAAGCCAGGAACGCGTGGACCCGGCTGTCCTCCGTGGCGGCCTTCGCCCAGTAGCTCTCGATGCCCTGGCAGAGCGCATCCAGGGCGCTGGATTTTTTATGGTAATCGGGCAGGCTGTCCAGCAGCGCCGCGTCCAGAATCACCCCTTCCGGCAGCAGTGCCGGATGGCTGACGCCCAGCTTCTTTCCCTTTTCATAAACCACGGCCGCGGCGGTCGCTTCCGCCCCGCTGCCTGCTGTGCCGGGAATGGCCAGATGGGGGACAAACGCCCGGCCGCGCTGCCGCAGCGCCCGGTCCTTCAGGGCCTGGGGGCTGGCGATCTTTTCCGGCGCCAGGGATTCCGCCTCTGGGAAGTGAAACGCCCCTCTCTTCAGCGCTTCATAGCTTCCCGCGCTGAGCCAGGCCTTCACGGCCTTGGCGGTATCCATGGCGGATCCGCCCCCGATGGAAATCAGGCCGTCACAGCCTGCCTCCTGATACAGCCGGACCCCGGCTTCCGCGTCGGATAGATCCGGGTTCGGATGATAGCCGGAAAAAACCGGCGCGTCCATGGGCAGAAACTGCTTCAGGCGGGGTGTCAGGTGCTTCGACCCCACAATCAGCGGCCTGCAGATTCCAAGCCTGTCCGCCATCTCCCCCGCCTGACGGATGCTGTCCCGCCCGCGAATCACCTTCTGAATCATATCCGGCTCCTCCTTTTCCGTCCCGGACGCCTTGCATCGCATGCCCGATGCGGTTCTGCCCGGGTATCCTGTCTATTTCCCGACGCAGAACTGGCTGAACACCGCGTCCAGCAGCTTCTCGTCCGCCTGATCTCCGGTGATTTCCCCCAGGGCCGCCTGCGCTGCCTGCAGATCCGTGGCCGCCATATCCGGCGTCAGGGTTTTTACGGTCTCCAGCGCCGCCTCCAGGCTGGCGACGGCCCGCCGCAGGGCGTCCAGATGCCTCGGCTGGGTCACGGCCATCCGGTCCGACAGCTCCGTAAAGCGCCGCAGATAAGCCTTGATCCCCCGCAGGCTTTCCGGATCCAGGGCCGAACAGGAAAGGATCTCCCGATTCCCCGCCAAGGCCCGGATCTCCTCTTCCTCCACGCCCCGGGTCAGATCCGTTTTATTCAGCACAATCGCCCCGTTTTCCGGCATTTCCGCGATCAGCGTCCGATCCTCCGGCTGCAGGCTTTCGGATCCGTCCACCACCAGCAGGAACACATCCGCTTCCGCCATGGCCTTCCGCGTCCGTTCCACGCCGAGACGTTCCACTTTATCCTCGGTTTCCCGCACGCCGGCCGTATCCGTAATCAGCACCCGGATGCCTCCGAGATTCATTTCCCCGCTGATCAGATCCCTGGTGGTGCCGGGAATATCCGTCACGATCGCCTTTTCCTCCCCCAGCAGGGCGTTGAGCAGGCTGCTCTTCCCCACATTGGGCCGGCCCGCCAGCGTCACCCGCAGGCCTTCCTGCAGCAGGCGGCTGGACCGTTCCTGAATCCCGGACCGCAGCGTTTCCATCAGCTTTTCGATCCGGGGAATCATGTCCGCCGCACCTTCCTCCTCGGAAATTTCCTCCGGGTAATCCACGCACGCCGCAAGGCCCGCCTGAATCCCGTAGAGCTCATCCGCCGCCGCCCGGACGAAAGCGGTCACCCCGCCCTGCAGCTGCCGGGCCGCTGCCCGGTGCTGCTGTTCTCCCCGGGCGGCAATCATCCCCATAACGGCCTCCGCCCGGGTCAGATCAATCCGCCCGGCCAGGAAAGCCCGGCGGGTAAACTCACCCGGTTCAGCCATCCTGGCGCCTTGCTCCAGGCAGAGCGTCAGCGCCTTTTGCAGAATCCAGGTGCCGCCGTGGAGCTGCATTTCCGCCACGTCCTCCCGCGTATAGCTTCGGGGCGCGCGCATCAGGACGGCCATTCCCTCGTCCAGAATCTCCGTCTTTTCCACCAGATGCCCGTAATACATCCGGTGGCTCTCCCAGGATGCGTCCGGTTTGATTCCGACCCGTTTGAATACAGCCCGGAGAATGGTTTCCGCTTCCGGACCGCTGATGCGGATAATCCCGATTCCGCCTTCCCCCGGTGCCGTGGCGATCGCCGCGATGGTATCCTCTCCCACAGGGAGGTTATCCGCTTTCCCTTTCATTTTCTTCCCCCATGGTTCATTCCCCGGCTGCCGGCCTTATCCCAGGGCATGCAGCCGGGCCATCATACCGGGCGCGTCGTCCGTCCGATACAGGCCGGTGCCCATGACCGCCACCGAAAGCCCCGCATCGATCAATTCCTGCAGGTTATCCTCCCGGATGCCGCCGTCCGCCTCGATCTCTCCTTTATATCCTCTCTCCCGCAGGGCCGCGATCTTCCGGATAACGCTGCGGTTCAGCGGCTGTCCGCCGAAACCGGGCTCCACCGTCATGGTCAGAATCATGTCCGTCTCAGGAATCAGCTTTTCCGCCGTCCAGATGCCGGTGCCCGGCTTCAGAGCCAGGCCCGCCAGTGCGCCCCGGCGCCGGATTTCCCTCAGCATGGCTTGGAGATCCCCTTCGATTTCCGCATGCACCGTCAGGCAGTTCGCCCCCGCGTCCAGAAACAGATCCAGGTAGTTTTCCGGATTGTCCATCATCAGATGCACATCCAGCGGCATACTCGCGATCTCCTTCAGCCGCCGCACCGTGTCCATCGTAAACGCCATATTGGGCACAAAGTGCGCATCCATCACATCCACATGGAGCCAGTCGCATCCCGCGTCCATCATCCGCCTCGCGTCCCGCTCCAGGTTCAGCGGATCCGCAGCCAGAATGCTGGGAGCTATTTTAATCATGGGCGTTTTCCCTTTCCCCGGTTCTCCCGGTGCCTGCCGTCCATCCTTATATGCATCTGTTTTCAGTCTTATGAATACCGGTTTCTCCAGTTCTCCCGGGTTTCCGCCAGCAGCGTCCGGTATCGCTGCCATCGGGCCGGGGACACCTCGCCCGCTTTCACCGCCTCCGCCACCGCGCACCCCGGCTCACTGTCGTGCAGGCATTCGTGAAACCGGCATTTTCCCTCATAGGGAAGGAACTCCGGGTACCGTTCCCGCAGCGCTTCCGGCGGCAGATTTTTCTCTGGCTCCAGGAGGGAGAATCCGGCCGTATCCATGACCCGCAGCCCGTCCTTTTCCAGCAGCACCGCCGTACGGGTGGTATTTTTCCCCCTGGCGATCTTTCTGGAGAGATCTCCGGTTTCCAGTTCTGTCATCATCAGGGCGTTAATGGTCGTGCTCTTTCCCGCCCCGCTCTGCCCGCTGAAGCAGCAGAGGCTTCCCTGCATGATTTCCCGGAGGGGCTCAAGCCCCTCCCCCGTCCTGGCGCAGATGGGGAAAACCGGAATGCCCGCCGTCCGGTATTCCTCCCGCAGCCGGAGCGCCAGCTCCCGGTCCAGGTCGCATTTATTGACCGCCAGGATCACCCGCATTCCCTGATGCAGCGCCCGGGCGATCTGCCGGTCCGCCAGCAGCATATCCGGCTCCGGCTCCGGCGCCAGCACGATGATCAGCGTTTCCACGTTGGCCACCGGCGGACGCAGACAGAGGGTTTTCCGGGGCAGGATCTCCTCCAGCCATCCATGCTCGCTCTGATCCGGCGGGGAAAAACGCACCTCATCCCCCGGCAGCGGGGACAGGCGGGCCCGCCGCAGTTTTTTCTGCGCCCGCAGAATATAGGTTTCCCCCTCCGCTGTGCGCACCGTATAAAAGCTGCCGATTCCCGAAATGACCGTTCCCCGCAGGGACTCTTCGCCCATGTTTCCGCTTCCTCCGCCCGTTTCCGATTAGATGGGATTAATCCGCGCCCAGATTCACCCTCAGGATCACCGTTCCATCCGCGTAAGCCTTGCAAACGTAGTTTCTGTCATCCGGCAGATCCACGGTCACCTTTTGCGTCCGCGACATATCCGCCGCACAGATATACGTTACGTAGACCCATTCCATGGTGGATCCTTCCGCCTGCAGCGTGATCCGCACGGTCGTATCCGCCGCGCTGTCCGGAACGGTTACCTCCAGTTCCCGCCGCTCGGCCGCATCCATGTTTCTGTACAGGCTCAGAGAAACCGGTGCCTGCAGCAGCACCCGGCTCTCCGGCGCGGGATTCTGCCCCGCGACCAGACCGTGCTTTCCGGCAGAATCCGTATCCGCATAGTTCAGGGTGGCCGACAGCGTCAGCTGGCTGTCCGTGGCTTTTTCCTCCGCTTCCCGCAGGGTCAGCCCGGAGAAATCCGGCACAACCGCTTCCCCGCCGCATACCGTTAAAACAACTTCCGTATCCTTATCCACGCTTGTCCCCGCTTCCGGCACACAGCCCATGACCGTGTCCGGAGCGTACTGGGAGGAAACCGCCCGATCCAATGTGATGCTGGTGATTCCCATGGATTTCAGCAGTCCCATGGCGTCCGACAGCGTATTTCCAACCAGGGCCGGCATCTCCAGCTTTCTGGCCCCGGACGATACCAGCAGCTGCACCGGATCCCGTCCCTTCTGCACGGTTTCCCCCGCTTCAGGCACCTGCATGATGACCGTTCCCGCCGGATAATCATCGCTGGATACCTCCTTCACAGAGGTTTCCAGCCCGTTTTCCGCCATTTTATCGACGGCGGATGCCAGTTCCATGCCCACCACATTCGGCGTAACCGCGGTCGTGGTATAATGCCGGATCAGCATTCTGGTTCCGTAATACAGCCCCACAATCACCCCGATGGTAGCGATGATGCTGACCACCGTCCATACCGTCTTTAACCGCCGGTTCCGCTCATCAATGCGCCGCTGCCGCCCGCTGTCGGACAGCGTACCGGTTTTCCGCACATGGGGGCTGGGGGGCGGGGCCACGATGAATTCCGGATCCGAGCGCTTCCCGTTGTCGTCCAGCACCATTCTTAAATCCGCCGCCATTTCCCTGGCAGACTGGTACCGCATCTCCGGCGCCTTGTTCATGGCTTTCATGCAGATGGCGATGACCGCCGGAGGCACATCCGGAGCGATATTCTGGATAGGAATGGGCGCCGTATGCAGATGCTGCATCGCCACAGCCACCGGATTTTCCCCGTCATAGGGTACCCGTCCCGTCAGCATTTCATACAGCACGACCCCCGTGGAATACAGGTCGCTGACCGGGCTGGCCCCTTCGCCCCGGGCCTGCTCCGGCGAAAAATAGTGCACGGATCCCATGACCATATCTCCCCTGGTCAGGGTGGAGGAATCCGCGATCCGGGCAATTCCGAAATCCGCTACCTTGATGTGTCCGTCGGCGTGCACCAGAATGTTCTGGGGCTTGATGTCCCGGTGGACGATCCCGTTGCGGTGCGCATGCTCCAGAGCGGACAGAATCCGGATGGTGATCTGACAGGCGAGCGGCGCGCTGAGCCGTCCCCGCTCCTGAATCACTTCCTTCAGGGTTTTCCCCTGAACGTATTCCATCACCAGATACCGGTTTTCCCCGTCCATCCCAACATCCAGCAGGTTGACAATGTTGTGGTGTGTCATCTTGCTGGCCGCGTCCGCCTCTCTCTGGAAGCGGGACACGAATTCCGCGTCCTCGTTAAATTCGGGACGGAGCACCTTGACGGCCACATTATGCCCGGTTCGCAGGTCCACCGCTTTATAGACGATGGCCATGCCGCCCACGCCGATCTGTTCCGTCAGCCGGTAGCGCTTGTCCAGAATTTTCTCTGTCATTCCGCCACCTCTCCCGTCTCCTCTTTCTCCGGTTCTTCGCTGTCCTCCGCCAGCACCAGGGAAATATTATCCCTTCCGCCCTGATCCAGGGCCTCCCGGATCATCTGGTCCGCAGCTTCCTCCATATCCTCCATGCTCATCAGCTCCCGCAGGCGGTCCTTGCTCACCAGCCCGTGAAGACCGTCGGAGCACACCAGCCACCGGTCTCCCGCCTGTCGGGGCACGGAATAGATATCCGCCTGGATGGTGGGTTCCGTCCCCACCGCCCGGGTAATATAGTTGCGCATGGGATGGCTGGCGGCCTGCTCCTCGCTCAGCAGCCCCCGCCGTACCATATCCGCCACCATGGAGTGATCCTCCGTCACCTGGCGCATCTCTCCGGCCCGCATCAGGTAGCAGCGGCTGTCCCCTACATGCCCGATCAGCATGTTGCTCTCCCCGGGCCACAGGACGGTCAGCGTGGTTCCCATGCCGGAGAGGGACTCGTCCGTTAACTGCTGATTCCATAATTCCAGATTCACTTCGGAGATGGCATCCCGCAGGGTCTCCTCCTCCGGCATCCGCCCCTCCAGGATCCGCAGCAGTCCGTCCCGGGTTCCGGCAGAAGCGGTCTCTCCTCCCCGATGCCCGCCCATGCCGTCCGCCACACCCATGAGCTTCCCGCCCAGGATCACCGCGTCCTGATTCATCCGCCGGACCAGGCCAATATCCGTCCGGGCCGTTGTACGGAAAAAGCGCTTCTCCTCCGCGGGCTTCTGTGCCGGCGCGGCAGCGCTCTCCTCCTGCTGGGCAGGCTGAGCGGGTTCGTTTTCCAGACCCCGGAGTTTCCGGGCGATTCGGTCGCTGATGATAAACTTGCGCATGCTTCTCCTTCATCCTGCGGCGCCATGGCCGTTTCCGTTCCGCGGCTTTGCAGCCGTCTGACTGTTTTTGCGATCCGGGGCGGGAAAACCCGCAGTCCTCTGCACCGGCGCGGCCCCTTTAGCCGCCGCCCGCCGTGGACTCTTTATTCCGTTTCCCCCGGAGAGCCGGCACCCCGGCCCTTTTCTATTCTATCGGCCGACGGGTCTTTTCCGTCAGGCAGACTTTGTCCTGCAGCCAGGGTCTTGCGCCGGAGCTGTCCGCAGGCGCCCTCAATGTCGTCCCCCATCTCCCGCCGGCGCGTAGCGGAAATATGCTCCCTTTCCAGCGCTTCCAGAAAGCGCCGGACCGTATCCTCCCGGACGCCCTTCAGATTCCGCTCCTTTACCTCGTTCAGCGGGATCAGATTCACATGGCACTGCAGCCCCCTCAGCCGCTCCGCCAGCTCCCGGGCCTGTTCCGGACTGCTGTTGACCCCGTCCGTCAGGGCATATTCAAAGATCACCCGCCGTCCGGTTTTGGATACATAATACCGGCACGCGTCCAGGATCTCTTCCATCCGGTACGTATTGGCGATGGGCATGGTGCGCCGGCGGATTTCATCATTGGGCGCGTGCAGGGATACGCACAGCGTCACCGGCAGCCCCTCCTCCGCCAGCATCCGCATTTTCGGTACCAGGCCGCAGGTGGACAGGCTCACGTTCCGCAGGCTCAGGCGGATTCCGTTTTCCTCCCGCAGCAGCCGCAGAAACCGGATCACGTTCTCATAATTATCCAGAGGTTCCCCGCTGCCCATCAGCACCACGTGGGATACGTTCTCCGCCTGCCCCTTTTCCTTCAGGTAACGGTTGGCCGCCAGAATTTCTCCCAGCATCTCTCCGGCCGTCAGGTTCCGCAGGCATCCGTCCAGGGTGGAAGCGCAGAATTTGCAGCCCATCCGGCACCCGACCTGGGTAGATATGCAAAGGGAGTATCCGTAGTGATACTGCATAAGGACCCCTTCCACGCAGTTTCCGTCGGAAAGGGCATACAGGAATTTTACCGTCCCGTCCAGCCGGCTGACCCTCTCCAGCGCGATATGCACCGGCTGGGCCAAAGCGATGCGGGAAAGCGTCTCCCGAAGGGGAGCAGGCAGGGTGGTCATCTCCGAAAAATCCGCCCCACGGTGAATCCACTGAAAAATCTGCTTTCCCCGGAAGGCTGGCAGGCCCTGTTCCTTGACCCATCCTGCCAGCTCCGCTTCCGTCATGCCCGTCAGCTCCGCGCAGTCGGCGCTTTTTCCGCTTTCCGGCTCACCCGGCAGGGATGCGTTCCATGCCGCGCCGCGGACCGGATTTTCTGTCTCCTCCGGCATTCCCAATTTCCCGTTCATTTAATACAGTTCCGTTTCCTGCCGGCGCATGCGGCAAATATAAAACCCTTCCACTCCGTCCCGATGAGGCAGCAGCTGGAGTCCCAGCGCTTCGTTCTTTCGGAAGGCCTCCGGAATGGTCTCCGGCAGCGGCTCCGCTTTAAACTCCGGATGCCGTTCCAGGAACGCCCGAACCTGATCCTCATTCTCCGCCTTCAGCACGCTGCAGGTGGAATACACCAGCACCCCGCCGGGCCGCACATAGCGGCAAACCGTATCCAGCAGCTTCTCCTGCAGGGCCGTCAGCTCGCGGACGCCTTCCTCCGTGACCCGGGATTTGATATCCGGCTTTTCCGCGATGACCCCCAGCCCCGAGCACGGCGCGTCCAGCAGCACCGCGTCCATTCGTTCCCAGAGGTCTTCCCTGTTCTTTGCCGCGTCCCGCATCATGGGACGGATATTCTCGATGCCCAGCCGCTTCTGCTGGGCGGAAATCAGCTCCACCCGGTGATCATGGATATCCCAGGCTTGAATCCGGCCCGTATCGCCCATCAGCTCCGCCAGATAGCAGGTTTTCCCGCCCGGAGCGGCGCAGCAGTCCAGGACCTGCATGCCCCGCCCGACCCCCAGGGCCAGGCAGACTGCCATGCTGGGCTCGCTCTGGATGGAGAAGTTTCCCGCCAGGAAGTCCGCATCCCGGGCGATGTCCATCGCCCCGGTAATCTTCCAGCTACCGGGGAACATACCCCGGGTCCGGCCCCAGATTTTCTTTTCCAGGATCTTCTCAAACCCCGCTTCGTCGGTTTTCAGCAGGTTCCGGCGAATGGTGATGGCGCTCTCCGGCGCCCGCCAGGTGGCGATTTTCTCCGCCTCTTCCTCGCCCCAGTCCGCCTTCAGCTGCCTGCCCAGCCATTCGGGTACGCTGTTTTTGACGGCAAAATACGCATCCGCATCCGTCTTCGGATCCGGCAGCGTCAGCTCGTCCTTTTTCCGGACCAGGTTCCGCAATATTCCGTTGCAGACCCCCTTCAGGCCCTCCATCCCGTTCTCCACGCAGAGCTGCACGCAGGTGTTGGTGGCCGCGCTTTCGGGAATCCGGTCCTCAATCAGGATCTGGCAGGCCCCCAGCCGCAGGATGTTCCGCAGCTTGATGTCCGTATCCTCCCGGGCCATGACCTGTCC
>CADBTC010000217.1 GCA_902797445.1 uncultured Eubacteriales bacterium
ATCATCGTGGCAGGGATCGGTTCCTTCCGCGTAATCCACGCTCAGGCTGCCGGAGGGCATCCGGGCGGGATCGTCATGGCAGGGATCCGTTCCTTCCGGGTCATCCGCGCTCAGGCTGCCCCAGGGAGCGGAAGAACCCTGAGCAGGGACATCTCCGGTATGCGGGGAAGTTTCTCTGGAAGACCGGTTCAGGAAGCTGGACAGATTCCCCGGCGTTTTATCCGTGCCGGGCCTGATGGGCGGGGCGATGGGCTTCTGGCTCCGGGCGGGACCGCCCTTGCCGGCGTTTTTATTCTTTGCTTTTTTGCCGATGGAGCCCGCGAATACGATCCAGAGGATAAAAAAGATCAGAGAGGGAAAAAGTTCTTCCATGGACTGTTCACCTCCTCACGAAAGCGCCTTCATGCTGCTGGCGGACGAGTCGCCGCGTGCGGGCGGCTGATCCGGTCTTCGTTCCCCGGGCGCTTCCGGGATTTCGCGCAGCGGTTTACCGGACGAAGCCCGCAGCCGGCCTTTCCTTTCAGTCCGGCCGGCCGCCGGAGCTTCTCAGCAGGGATCCGCGGCGATTACTTTTCGCCCTGACCCGCGGAGGCCTGAGGCGCGCTGGCCTTGGCGATGGATTCCCGCATCTCGGTATCCGCGATGGTGTTCTTCATGTTGTAATAATCCAGGACGCCCATTTTTCCGTCCCGCAGGGCGGAAGCCATGGCCTTGGGCACCTCGGCCTCGGCTTCGACCACCTTGGCCCGCATCTCCTGGACGGAGGCCTTCATTTCCTGCTCCCGGGCGACAGCCATGGCGCGGCGTTCCTCCGCCTTGGCCTGGGCGATGCGGCGGTCCGCTTCCGCCTGGTCCATCTGCAGCTGGGCGCCCACGTTCCGGCCCACGTCCACATCTGCGATATCGATGGACAGAATTTCATAAGCGGTGCCCGCGTCCAGGCCCTTGCTCAGCACGGTGCGGCTGATCAGGTCAGGATTCTCCAGCACTTCCTTGTGGGTCTCGGAGGAGCCGACGGTGGTGACGATGCCTTCGCCGACACGGGCGATAACGGTTTCCTCGCCGGCGCCGCCCACCAGACGCTCAATATTGGTCCGCACGGTCACCCGCGCCTTCGCGCGCAGCTCGATGCCGTCCTTGGCGATGGCGGCGACCACCGGCGTTTCAATGACCTTGGGGGTGACGCTCATCTGCACGGCCTGGAACACATCCCGGCCTGCCAGGTCGATGGCGCAAGCCTTTTCGAAGGCCATCTGGATGTTTGCCCGCTGGGCGGCGATCAGGGCGTTAATGACCCGGTCTACGTTGCCGCCCGCCAGGAAATGGGTTTCCAGCTGGGTGATGGTCAGGTCCAGTCCGGCTTTCCGGGCTTTAATCAGGGGATAGACCAGCCGCTGGGGCTGGATCCGGCGGATGCGCATGCCCATCAGGGTTCCGATGGAGATATGCACCCCGCTGGCCAGGGAGGAAATCCACAGCCCCATGGGTACAAAGTGCAGAAAGACGGCCAGCACCACGAGAACGACCACGATAATAATCGGAATCATCATTGCATCAGGCATCATACTCAAAACCTCCTTATCATTGTCTGTTCATGCGACAGGGTCATGCTTCGCCGGAGCCGGTTTCCAAAGGGCACACCGTCAGGTGATCTCCTTCGGCCCCGGTGATCCGGACCCGGGTTCCCTTTTCCAGAAATTCTCCTCCGCTGGCAGCGTTATACCGGCGGCCGCTTAGCTCAACCTGCCCCGCGGGACGCAGGGGCGTGGCGGCGACAGCTTCCTGTCCGGAGAGCGCCTGCAGAGCCTCCAGGGAATTTTCGGCTTCCGGATGCTGGGTATCCTGCAGCACCAGGTCGCTTTTGCTCAGCCTGCCCTTCATGGCGCTGCGATAGGAAAGATAGACGGTTACCCCGATCACCAGCAGTACCGCCAGCGTGGCGATCAGCGCGGGCCCCAGTCCAAACACCCGCCATACCTGGAACACGGCCAGCACCTCCAGCACGATGCCGGAGATGCCCGCGATGCCGAAGCCGGGCATGAAGGCCTCCGCCAGCAGCAGGCCGAAGCCGCTGATGAAAAAGAGAATCATGGGTAAATAAGGATACAGCGTGTTCACGGGAACTCCCTCCTTTCTCCTCGCTTTATGTGCAGTATAGCAGGAAAAAAAGGCTGCGTACAGACCAAAATCCGCAAAATAGAGGAGGCTATTTTATGGGTCAGAACAGCACGCTGACGGCCTGCATCACGGTATCCACGCCGAGAATTTTGACTCCTTCCGGCGGCGTCTTGATTCTCCGGGCGTTTTCCCTGGGCACCACCAGGGTGGTAAAGCCCAGCCTGGCGCATTCGGCGATCCGCCGCTCGCACTGGGGCACGGTCCGGACCTCCCCGGCCAGCCCGACCTCGCCCATGACGGCCACCTCGGCCCCCACTGCCTGATCCTTCAGGCTCGACACCACCGCCATACAGAGCGCCAGATCCGCGGCGGGCTCGCTCAGCTCCAGCCCGCCCGCCACATTGATATATACATCCTGATTATAGCTCTTCTGGCCGGCCCGCTTTTCCAGCACCGCCAGGAGCATGGCGATTCGGCCGGCGTCGGCGCCGTTCACCGTCCGCCGGGGTGAATTCAGATAGCTCATGCTTGTCAGCGCCTGTACATCGCATAGCAGAGGGCGGCTGCCCTCCAGCCCGCAGAATACGGCGCTGCCGCTGGCTCCTTTGGCCCGGTGGCTCAGGAGCTCCTCGCTGGGATTCAGCACGGGCTGCATGCCCTTTCCGGTCATGCGGAATACCCCCAGCTCGTTCACCGAGCCGAAGCGGTTCTTCACCGCCCGCAGAAGGCGGTAATCCTGCTGCCGGTCCCCTTCAAAATAGAGCACCACGTCCACCATGTGTTCCAGCATCCGGGGTCCGGCGATGGCGCCGTCCTTGGTGACGTGGCCGACCACGAACATGGCGGTGCCCGATTCCTTGCACAGGCGCATCAGCAGGCTGGTGCTCTCCCGAATCTGGGATACGGACCCGGGGGCGGAGGCCATCTCGGGCCGATACATGGTCTGGATGGAGTCCACGACCGCC
>CADBTC010000218.1 GCA_902797445.1 uncultured Eubacteriales bacterium
TCGCTGATGCCCTGAATGCCCTGCCGCAGCACGTCGTCGGCGATGCGGAAGGCTTCCACCATGGTGGTTCCCTTGTTGACCACCTGCAGCAGCCGGTCATTGGGGATCACCACCAGGGTATCCACATGCTGCTTGAGCTCGCTAATCCCGTTTTCAGCGTTCTTCATCCGCTGCTTGCCTTCGAAATTGAAGGGCTTGGTGACGACCGCGATGGTCAGGCAGCCCAGATCCCGGGCAATTTCCGCCACGATGGGCGCCGCGCCGGTCCCGGTGCCGCCGCCCATGCCCGCGGTAATAAAGACCAGGTCCGCGCCTTTCAGCGCCTGGGCAATCTCCTCCCGGCTTTCCTCGGCAGCCCTGCGGCCCACCTCCGGCACCGCGCCGGCCCCAAGGCCCTTTGTCAGCTTTTCGCCGATCTGAATCTTCACCTGCGCGCCGGACAGATTCAGCGCCTGCCGATCCGTGTTGACGGAGATAAACTCCACGCCCCGGAGCCCCGCATCCACCATCCGGTTCACGGCATTGTTGCCGCCCCCGCCGCATCCGACGACTTTGATGGAAGCAAAGCTGTCCTGTTCTTCGTTCTGGAATTCAATCATCGTCTTTTCCTCCGTTCTTACTTTCCGCCCCGGGGTCAGCCGCCCAGCAGGCTCCTGAAGAATCCGCGCAGTTTTCCGCCCGATGCGGGAACCCGCTGCTGCTCTATCGTGTCAATAATCAGGTCCATCAGCCCCAGCGCGCTGGAGAAGCAATGGCTGTTCAGCTTGGTCGTCCGCCGCGGTGTCTCGTGCACGGCGAATCCGAGCTTGCCGCTCAGGTATTCCTTTCCGCCCCGGTTAAAGCTCAGGCCGCCGCCGGTCATGTAAATGCTGCTCCAGTTCCCCAGGCCGCCGAAGTCGTTAAAAATGGCGTCCTTGATTTCCTCCGCGATTCCGTCCACCGCGGCGGTGATGATGGGCCGAACCTGCTCCCGGGTAAAGGCGGCCGGCTTTTCCCCGTCGGCCGCGGGAACCTCGTATTTTTCGTCCCCGCTCTCGATCCCGTAAACGAATTTGCGCTTGATGTCCTCCGCGGCCGTCAGGCTGATGTCCAGCCCATCCGCCAGCGCAACGGCGATATCTCCGCCTCCGGCGTTGATGATCTTGTGGTACACCACGGCGTCCCCTTCCATACCGATGATCTCGGTATTCAGGTATCCCATATCGATGAGCACGCTGGTATGATCCCGTGCCTGCTCATCCAGATACAGCATGCCTTCTCCCGCCGTCGTGGAGAAGAAGCCCGCCACCTGCACGCCCAGCTCGGCCATCCGTGTATTCACGTCGTCGATAAAGAACCGGTTGCCGACCACGAAGCTGATATAGGCGGTCATCTCCCGCCCCTTCATTCCCACAGGCTCCAGCGTCTTCTTGCTGTTGTCCACCATGAACCATGCAGGGCTGGAATGGATCACCACCCCGGGGATTTCCTCCAGCTTTTCGGCTGCCTCGTTGAATGCCCTTTTCACGTCCTGAGAGGTTACCCGGGGATCCGTCCCCTTCAGGGCCACCGTCACTTTGGTGGCATATACCCGGGTAAAGGCCCCCGGTACGCCCACGTTGATCTCACGGATCTTGGTTCCGCTCTGCTCTTCCGCGTCGGACAGGGACTGCCGGATGGCCGCGTCCAGATCCTTGAGGTTGTTCCATCCCTCGTCCAGATAGCCATCGTATTTCGCAATCCCCGCGGCAATAATGTCGCAGCGCTGGCTTCCGCTGTTTTCCGCGACCAGGGTCACGATTTTGCTCGTCCCAAAGTCGATGGTGGCAACGGTGGTTTTCATGGCCTTCTTACCCCCTGTTTTCCGGCTGCTCAGCCGGATCCCTTCTAAATAATGGCACTTCCGGTTGCCATTATAGCGCCATCCCGTATGAAATGCAAGCTTTTCCGCAGAATTTATTACATTTTCTTTGCGTTTTTATTAATCTTTGCCCAGATACAGATTATGTGCCGGCAGCCGGTGAAAAGATTGGGGTTTCCGGCAGGCTCACATTGATCACCCCGCCATGGTAATCCCGCGACAGCAGCTCCTCCCGGGTCACCAGCATTGCCCGCAGTTTCGCGTGTATGTTCGTGCCGTCCCCCATGGCAACGGTAAACCCATCCCGCGTCGTCAGCAGCAGGGACGAAATATTGCTCAGATCCGCTTCCTCGATCAGCTCCGTGCAGCTAAGCACCTTCATCTCCAGGAACAGGTTCGAAAAGATGGCCTGCTGCTGATTTTCCAGGATCAAAATCTGCCCCAGCCGGGCAGTGGAGCGGATGTCCAGTCCGTCCACCCGGACCAGATTGGCCGGACGGACAGTCAGATCCTCCGTTTCATACAGCACCATCCGCTGCTTATCCATGGCATAGAGAATGCCGTTCCAGGTCATCCAGCAGCAGGCTTCCCGCTCCCGCACCGACAGGACGACCGTTCCGGGAAGCTCTTTTTCCAGATATCGGAATTTCAAGACCGGATTCTGTTTCAGCCGCTTCTCCACATCCTCCCCTCGGATGGGAAAAATCGGCATGCCGTTGCGCAGTCCGCTGAGGCGGATAATCTCGCTGGCGGGAATCTGCCTGTTCCCCACAATGCGAATCTCCCGAACGGAGAAGACCCCATAATACAAAACGGCTGATAGGATTGCAGCCGCGGCGATTCCCAGCAGAATGCTCAGTCTTTTCCGCCCGGGCTTTTCCTCCTCTTTTCCGTCCATCCCTTCGCGCCGCCCGGCAGCGGGCTGGTGCACGCCCGTTTGCCGGGCGGTGCCCGAAGCCGCCCTTCCCGCCGTCTTCCCGGCGGATTCGGGCTGACTGCCGGTATGACCTGCAGAGAAACGGTATCCGCCGGTAATTTGCGAGGTTCCACCGTTGTCCCAGAAGGCGCCGCGGCGGTTCGTCAGGTTTTCGCTGCGCATCTCCCGCAGCTCCGGTGCATCCTCAGGCTCGTCAAACGGATTTTCCGCCCCCGGCACGGGACCGATCCAGGTTTCTTTCTGCCATTCCCGCAGCGGCGGCTCCCCGCCTTCCCTCTCCGGGGAACGATGGTTCTCCAACCGCGCCGCCTCCTTTTGGACTCCGGTTTGTTTATAATCTGTTCACGATTTCCTTGAAAACCCGACCTCGTTCTTCGTAGTCCTTGAACATATCAAAGCTGGCGCATGCCGGGCTCAGCAGCACATTCCATCCCGGCCCCGCCAGAGAGCGGGACACCTCCACCGCTTCCTGCATGGAACCCGCATGCCGGATATGCTCAAAGCCAGTCCGGCGCAGACTCTCTTCGATCTGCGGAGCGGTATCGCCGATGAGCACCGCCTCCTGGATGATTTCCCGTCTTTCCATCATGCGCCGGCTCAGGGGATCGAAGCTGGTGTGCTTGTCGTATCCTCCGAGGATGATGACGGTCGGAGCCGTCATGGTATCCACCGCCTTCAGCGTGGAATCCACATTGGTGCCCTTGCTGTCATTATAATATGTGATTCCGTCCAGCTCCCGTACGTACTCGATCCGATGCTCCACGCCCTGGAAGGTGCGCAGACTGTGGCGGATGACCGGAGCGGGGATTCCCAGGGCGCCCGCGCAGCAGACAGCCCCCAGTGCGTTTTCCAGGTTATGCGGTCCTGGAATCCGGATTTCGTCCACGCTGCAGATCACCTTTTCCTGGCCGTCCAGCTTCCAGATCACGCTGCCGTCCCGGACAAAGGCCCCGTTTTTCACCTCTCTGACCCGGCTGAAAGTCAGCACCCGGCTGTGTACCTGCGCACTCATCCCCTTCAGTCCCGGGTCGTCCGCGTTGAATACCGCGAAATCTCCCGCCGTCTGCCGGGCAAACATCCGCATTTTCATCGCCCCGTACACTTCCATGGTGCCGTGGCGGTTCAGATGATCCTCCGTCAGATTGGTGATCAGCGCTACCCTGGGGTGGAAAGAATCTGCCGTCTCCATCTGAAAGCTGGAAACCTCACATACGATCATATCCTCCCGCCGGGCCTCCATCGCCGCCAGGGAAAAGGGATACCCGATATTCCCGACCACATGGGTTTTCCGTCCCGCGTTGCGGAAGATTTCGCCCAGCAAACTGACGGTTGTGGTTTTGCCGTTGGTGCCAGTCACCGCCACCAGGGTTCCGGCGCTCAGCTGGCTCGCTACCTCCAGCTCCCCCGTCACATACAGGCCCTTTTTCTTCGCTTCCTGCACAAAATCAGTATCAACCGGAATGCCCGGGCTGATGACCAGCACATCCCGTCCCGCCGTCAGAGGCCCGGCCGGCTCTCCGAAATGCCTTTCCAGCGGGAGGCCCTCCAGCGTCCGGATGTCCTCCCCCAGATCCGTTTCCTTTTTGCTGTCATTGACCGCTACGATGGCCCCGTGCTGCAGCAGCAGCCGGGCTGCGGCGATGCCGCTGCGGGCCATCCCCACGATGAGTACCCGTTTTCCTTTATAATCCATGGTGTTTCCCTCTTTTTAGCGCATCAGGCCCAGCACCGCGATCCAGCTGAGGATCGTGGTGATCCCGGCATACATGCTGACAATCTGGGTCTCCGCGTATCCTTTTTTCTCAAAGTGATGGTGAATGGGACTCATCCGGAAGATCCGGCGTCCCTGATGATCCTTGCAGAATTTCCGGGTGGCCTTGAAGTAATACCGCTGCAAAATCACGCTCACTGCGCTCATAACCGGACAGAATCCGATCAGCAGAAGCAGCAGAGGCTGCCGGGTAACCATCGCCAGCCCGACCGCCGCACCGCCCAGGAACATGCTCCCGGTATCGCCCATGAAAACCTTCGCGGGATACCGATTGTACCGCAGGTATCCGACGCATCCGCCCACAAGACTCAGCGCAAACAACCCCGCCGGGGCATAAAATCCTCCGTCGCCTCCCAGAAGCAGCACCGTCGCCAGCACGACCAGCGCCCATGCGCTGCCCGACACCACGCTGATCGTTCCCAGCAGGCCGTCCAGCCCATCCTGCAGATTCGTGGCGTTCACGTAAAAAATAATCAGAAGTGCAGCAAGGGGCAGATACCAGATTCCCAGGTCCGTTTCCGTTCCCGCGAAGGGAATCCGGATCCGGCTGCCGATTCCCGGATTGAAATAGCACCACGCGCTGAAGGCCGCCGCCGAAAGAACCTGCCCGGCGATCTTCTGCCAGGGGGTCAGCCCTTCATGCCGCTTTTTAACGGCTTTGATCCAGTCGTCAGCAAAGCCCACTGCCATGCTCATCAGGCTGATGCCCAGGAGCCCCAGCCCCAGATCCCACAGGCCGTTCCAGGGCATCGGATGAAGAACCAGCATGCTGATCAGCACGCCCAGTACAATCATCAGGCCGCCCATGACCGGCGTCCCCTGCTTCTTCTGGTGGGCGGGGCCCAGTTCGTAAATGACCGTCCCAAAATGCAGCTTGTTTAATCGTCTGATCAGAGAGGGACCCACCGCCAGCGCGATTCCCAGTGAAAGCAGCATGCCCGCTGCCATCCGCAGCATCATTTTTCTTCCTCCCGCATGTGCATTTCATGCAGCAGCTCGCTGACGATCACCTTTTCGTCGAAGGGCCGCTTCACACCCATGATTTCCTGATAGGTTTCGTGGCCCTTCCCGGCCAGAACGATGACGTCCCCGTCCTCCGCCATTTCCAGGCTGCGGCGGATGGCTTCCCGGCGGTTCTCAATGACTTCATATTTTCCGCCCGTGGGCTTGATCCCCTTTTCGATGGCTGCCAGGATCACCAGCGGATTCTCCGTCCTGGGATTATCGGAAGTCAGGATGCAATAATCCGCCAGCTTTCCTCCGATCTCCCCCATCATGGGCCGTTTGCCCTTATCCCGGTCCCCGCCGCATCCGAATACGACAATCACCCGGTTTCTCGTAAACTGACGCACGGTTTTCAGGATATTCCGCAGCGCTTCCGGCGCGTGGGAATAGTCCAGGATCACCTTGAAGGGCGTCCCGGTCTGCAGCATTTCAATGCGGCCCGGTACGGACGCCACTGCTTCCAGTCCCTCCCGGATCCGGTCCGGCTCAATGCCCAGGATGAGGGCGCAGGAGGTGGCCGCCAGGGCGTTATACACATTGAACATGCCCGTCATTTTCATATGGATCCGAAGGTTTTCCAGTCCCTGCATCTGGGCGCTGAACAGCACGCCTTCCTCCGTGATTTCGATATCCCGGGCAAATACATCCGCGTTTTTCGCAATGGCATAGGTCACAAAGGGCATGGTCAGATCCGGAATCAGGTTCACGGAGCTTTCGTCATCAGCGTTGACCGCCGCATTGAGCACCATACCGGAGGTAAAAAAGGCCTTCTTGGTTTCAAAATACCGTTCCATGGTATAGAAATAGTCCAGGTGATCCTGGCTTAAATTCGTATAGCAGCCCACTTCGAATGTCATTCCATCCAGCCGGAACATATCGATGGCATGGGCGCTGACCTCCATGCAGACCGCCTGCACGCCCTCGTCCGCCATCTGACGCAGGGTCTTCTGCAGATCGATGGGATCCGGCGTCGTCAGCTTCCCGTCCAGATGAGTGTCCGCGATCATCGACCCGGTGGAGCCGATGAGCCCGCACTTCATCCCCGCCTTTTCGATGATGCTCTTGAGCAGATACGTGGTGGTGGTTTTTCCCTTTGTCCCCGTAATCCCAATCATCCGCATTCCCCGGGACGGATAACCGTAAAAAGCCATGGCGATCCGGCTCATAGCTGCCCGCCCGTTGCTGACCCGGACCTGAGGAACATCCAGTTCCACAAACCTTTCCACGATCAGCGCGACGCAGCCGTTTTCCACCGCCTCCCAGGCATAGTCATGGGCGTCGAACCGGGCTCCCACAATGCAAAAAAACAGCCCTCGATCCACCCGATCCTTGCTGCCGGAGGTAATCTCCATGATCTCAGTCTCCAGATCTCCCCGGGTCTCCTCCACATAGGGCGTTTCCGCGATCAGTTCACGCAGCTTCATTCTTTCATATCCCCTTTGTTTTTCTCCCGTCCGGTCGTATGCAAACAGGGAGACCGACGGATCAGTCCCCCTGCGTCCCCGTCACCGAAGCTCTGAGATGATCCGTTTCCTGGCCGCTCTGCGTTTCCGTCAGCACCATTCTGGCGCCTTCCGGAGCTGTCAGCAGGATGGGCCTCACCCCGTTGGAGCTGACCAGATTCATTTTGACCGCTTCCGTGCATACGCTGATATCTCCGCTGGATCGTTCCAGCATGACGCGCAGTTCCGCGTTTCTCGCCTCCACGGCCTCAATCTGGCGGTTCAGCTTCCGGATGTTGATCCCGCTGGTCCCAAGCGCTGCCAGTTCCGCCAGGCCGATGGCAGCCATCACCGCGAGCAGGGCGAGCATACAGGCCCGTCCCCAGTCTCTCCGGATCCCCTCCCTGGTAACCGGCTTCTGCCGCTTCTCCCCTTTTTCAATCACCCGGAAACGGCCGCTTGGACTCACGCCCATGCCCTCCGTCCAGTCCTGGGTATGCTGAAAGGTGCGCGCATCGATATGATCCGCCACGGTAAACCGCTGCCGCAGCGGCTGCGCCTGAGCGTTTTTGGATTCCACCTGAGAGAAGCGGACGCTTCGTCGGATTCTGCCGCCCGGCGACGCACTGACTGTGCTCATACGGATACGCCTCCTTTCGAATATAAAATAATGATTCTGAATCGGCCTTCTTCTCCAGGCCGTCCCTTCCCCCTCGGCAGGCGAAGGAACCAGCCGGCAGATTTACAGGCGGATATGCATACCGCGCAGGGCGGAAGCGAAACTTTTATTTATCTCCCTGATCCAGGGCAGCGATCAGATCCAGCAGGTTCGGCAGCTGCTGCCTGAAATCATTCCAGCTGCTCTGGCTGACCGTCGCAGCCACGATGCGAACATGATCGTTTGCCCCGGTAATCTCCACGTCCCGCTCCTCCTGCAGGATCTTGGCGCGTATATTCACCGGCAGCAGGATCCGCCCCTGACCGTCGCAGGACTGTCCGTCATAGCTGAGGGCATAAAACTGTTCCAGATACCGGTTCAGCGCCGGATTCAGGTTTCCCAGTTTTTCATATTGGGCGTTCCGACGTTCCCACATGGCCGTCGGATAAACGGAAATGCTCTGGAAATCGTAGCTGGGAGCGATGCAAAAGGTTTCCCCCAGCTTTTCGCGAAAGCCCTGGGGAATCACCAGACGGCCTTTATTGTCCAGGCTGTGGTTAAAACTGCCAATAAAACGGATGGGTTGGGATTCGGCCCGGCTGTCCGCCTGCGCCTGAGTGGCTTTCTCGTCCACGCCGGTCCCCCCTTTGCTCCCACTTTTTTATCCCTTTTTGGGACTAAATTCCACTGTGCCCCACAAATTTATCACAACTTGTCCTTCGTTTCAACCCTTGTTTTTGGATCATCCCCAAAATAATCGAGATACAGGAAGCTTCTGTATGTAACTTTTTTGTTTTTGTTTTGTAATATTTATTTAATATTTCAGGCGGTGTAGTGGTTCTTTCTCCGCTTGGTTTCCATATCTGGTGCACAAAAAAAAGAGACGCTCAAAAGCGTCCCTTCTTTTGTCCATTTCACAGTATGCTTGTTAAAAAAAATTAATGATTCGCGGCGCGAACCCCTGGCTGTCGCAGGAAGTCAGCTCGTACCGAACGCCCCCCTGCTCTCCGCTGAATCCGGCCGCGATCCCGCTGCCGTGCAGATGTCCGTATACACAGAGCCGGACACCCGCCGCCTCCATCCGTTCCGTAAAGCCGCTTCGCATCATGCTTTTATACAGGGGCGGATAATGCAGCATAACAGCCAGGGGCTTCCCTTTGCCAATGCGTTTGGCCGCATCCAGCGCCAGATCCAGCCTGGCCAGCTCCCGACGGTAGATCTTCACATCCTGTTCCACCTGGGCGGTTTCCTCCGAAGGAATCATCCAACCCCGGGTCCCGCAGACCACAAACTCCCCCATATCGGCTGCATCCTGCTGCAGCGCGGTCATCCCCGGGGGCAGCGCGCTGCGCACCTTCCCGATCCCATTCCACCAGTAGTCATGGTTCCCGCGGATGAGCACCTTTCTCCCCGGCAGCTCCCCAATCGCCTTCAGATCCGCTTCCGCATCCTTAAGGCTCATGGCCCAGCTGATATCTCCGGGAATCAGGACCACGTCCTCTTCCTTGACCTGCTCCCGCCAGCTTTGGAAAATCTTCTCATAATGCCTGTCCCACTGGGGGCCGAAAACGGCCATGGGCTTATCCTGCCCGCCGGCCAGATGCAGATCCCCGATGGCAAACAGGTTCAATGCTCAGATCTCCTCTTCGTCCTCATCATCGTCGGCACCGCGTTCTTCGTCCTCCCGGACTTCCTCCAGGCTCAGCTCATGCTCCATATCGCTGTATTCATTGCTCTCCATGGCGTCTTCCCCCTCGGGGATGATCTCATCGATATCGGTGACGTCGCCCATCTCGCCGATGCTGTCGGCGTCCACGCCGCTCTCCGCCCCGGAGTCATCCTCCTCGCTGTTGCTCTTGTTCATCTCCCGCAGGCAGAACAGGCATACATCCTTTCCAGGCAGTGCCGGCGATTCATTGCAGATGCTGCACAGCTCCACTTCCTCTGCGCCTGCACCGCCTTTCATTTCCCGAAGGCACACCTTGCAATATTTCTGGTCCGGTGTTATATAATTCAGCTCGCACCGGGGACATTTTTCCAGCATCATCCGTATCTTCCTCCTTTGCGGTTTCCGGAAGGGGTTCTCACATGAAACCCTTTTCAGGGAGTGTTTCCCACTTTTTACCCACCGTTCCGTTTTATTTCACATAAGCTGGGTTAAAAACGGAGAAAGTGGCTTTCTTTTTGGGTTTTCCTGCCACTTTTCTTCGTTTCGCCCCCATCTATTCGCCTTTTTCAGGCTCCCGCCCTATACGGCGACGTGATTATACTACGGTTATGTGCTTCGCGCAAGAGGGTTTTTTGCATGTGAGCGCTTCCGCGGAAGCAAATATCATGACAGGCGGTCTGATCACCGTCTGCACAGGAATCGTCTGGCCGTTATGGCTGCGTTTCGGTCAGCACCTCTTCGATTTTCGAGAGCAGCTGCTCCCGGCCAGTGCCATCCTCCCCGCTGAAGCAGATGATTTCCCAGGGTTGAACCAGCAGTGCGCGGCATATCGGCGCAAGCTGTTTGCTCCGGGCTCCCCGGCTGATCTTATCCGCCTTGGTGGCAATCACCGTAAAGGGGATGTCCATCTGCCGCAGAAAGCTGTTCATCATCCTGTCGTCCTCGGTGGGATCATGCCGGATATCCACGAGGCAGAATACGTGCTTCAGCTCCTCTGCGGTGGTAAAGTAATCCTGCATCATCCGGCCCCACCGGGCCTTTTCCCGCTTATCCACCTTTGCGAAGCCGTATCCCGGCAGATCCACCAGGTGAAACGCCTCGTTGAGCAGAAAAATGTTGATCAGCCGCGTTTTCCCGGGAGTGGCTGAGGTGCGGGCCAGCTTATTGCGGTTGCACAGCTTGTTAATCAATGTGCTTTTGCCCACATTGCTCTTGCCCGCCACCGCGATCTGCGGCAGTCCCTTTCCTTCAAAGGGACCGTAGTCCGCCAGGGAGGTGATAAACTCCGCCTTCCGAATTTCCATTTTCCTCCGCCTTCAGCGGCACCGTCTCCAGCATCCGCCGGATCCCCGCTGTCTTCCGTTTCTTCTTTCCTACTCCGCCTTCAGCAGCGCGGTATCCAGCACCTGCTGAATCCCCTCCACCTCTTTGATCTGAAAGTGGCTCAGCACTTCCGGCGGAATCTCTTCCAGGTCCTTATGGTTTTCAGCGGGGATGATCAGCGTCCGGATGCCGGCCCGATACGCCGCCAGCGTCTTTTCCTTCAGGCCTCCGATCGGCAGCACCCTTCCCCGCAGCGTCATCTCGCCGGTCATCGCCACATCCTGCCGGACCTTTCGCCCTGTCAGGGCGCTGACCAGCGCGGTCGTCATCGTGATGCCGGCGCTGGGCCCGTCCTTGGGTACGGCGCCCTCCGGCAGATGCACGTGAATATCCGTCTTCGTATAGAAATCCTCTGCGAGCCCCAGCTCCCCGCTGTGCGCCCGCACCCAGCTGAACGCCGCTTCCGCGCTTTCCTTCATCACATCGCCCAGCTGCCCTGTCAGCTTCAGTATGCCCTTCCCCGGCATGGGGATGCATTCCACCTCCAGGATTTCGCCGCCGACGCTGGTCCAGGCCAGGCCGTTCACAATGCCCACCCGGGCTTCCTGCTCCAGCGGTTCCCTTGTGTACCGGGGAGCACCCAGAAAGGTGTGCAGGCATTCTCCGTCCACCTGCACATGATCCGCTCCATTCTCCAGCAGGTAGACCGCTGCCTTTCGGCAGACTTTGGCCGCGGTCCGCTCCAGGGTCCGGACGCCGGCTTCCCGGGTGTACCCTTCGATCATCCGGCGCATGACGTCCTCATCCATCAGGACCTGATCCGGCTTGATTCCGTGTGCTTCCAGCTGCTTGGGCATCAAATGGCGCCGCAGAATCTGCAGCTTCTCTTCCTCCGTATAGCTGGGAACCTCAATCAGCTCCATCCTGTCCAGCAGCGGCTCGGGAATGGTTTCCCGGCTGTTAGCGGTGGTAATGAACATGACCTTGCTCAGGTCAAAGGGAATTTCCATATAGTGATCCCGGAAGCTGTTGTTCTGCTCCGCGTCCAGCACCTCCAGCATGGCGCTGGCCGGATCGCCCCGAAAATCGCTTGCCATCTTGTCGATCTCGTCGAAGAGGTATACCGGGTTCATGCTCCCGGCCTGTTTCATCCCGCTGATGATCCGGCCGGGCATGGATCCGATGTACGTTTTCCGATGGCCCCGGATTTCCGCTTCGTCCCGGACTCCGCCCAGGCTCATGCGGACAAACTTCCGGTCCACCGCCTCCGCGATGGCCCGGACAATGCTGGTCTTTCCCACCCCGGGCGGCCCCACGAAGCAGAGGATCGGACCCTTCATATTCTTTTTCATCCGCAGCACAGCCAGGTATTCGATGATGCGTTCCTTCACCTTTTCCAGCCCGTAATGCTCCCGGTCCAGGATCTCCCGGGCCCGCTTCAGGTCCAGATTATCCGTCGTTTCCTTGCCCCAGGGCAAATCCAGTATCCAGTCGATATAGGTCTCGGAAACCACATATTCCGGGCTCCCGGGAGCAATATGGCTCAGCCGGTCGATTTCCTTTTCGCATTTTGCCCTGGCCTCTTCGTTCAGGGGCGTGGCTTCCATGCGCTTACGGTATCCCTGCTCTTCTTCCTGTTCGTCCTCCCCCAGCTCGTTCTGGATCGCCCGCAGCTGTTCCCGCAGGTAATAATCTTTCTGATTCCGCTCCACGGAGCTGCGGATGCGGCTTTGAATCTCCCGCTCCGTATTCGCCAGATCCGTTTCCCGCAGCAGCACCCCGCAGATCTTTTCCAGGCGTTTGAGCGGATCGAGCTCAGAAAGCATCTCCTGCTTTTCCTGCCATTTCTGCAGCACATGGGCGGCCAGCAGATCCGCGATCTCCCCGGGCTTTTCCATGTTCCGCAGTCCTTCCACCATCTCCGGGCTGATCCGCTGGCTGGATTTGGCAAAGTTTTCAAACAGGTTCTGGGCCGCCAGAACCATTGCCTTGCCCTCGTTGCTCCGAACCACCCGGTCCCTGCAGATCCGGACCTTCGCCCGCAGGCAGTCTTCTTCCTCGAAGAATTCCTCTGCCTCGCCCCGCGTGTCTCCCTCCACCAGCACCCGGATGTTTTCCCCGGGCAGGTTCATCACCTGACGCACCGTCACAATGGTTCCCGTGCTGTAGAGATCCTTCGGACCCGGATTCTCCTCTTCTTCTTTTTTCTGAACCAGCAGCAGCACCCGCTGCTTCGCCGTCATGCCCTGCTCCAGCGCAGCGATGCTCCGGGGCCGGGCCACATCAAAATGCAGCACCATTCCGGGAAAAACCAGCATCCCCCGCAGGGGCAGTACCGGCAGTTCCTCATATTTCGGATTGGCCATTTTTGTCCTCCCTGATTGTTATGAAACCTCGCTGTCCGGCAGGCGCCGTTCCTCGCCGCGCTTGGTGCGCCGCCGGGTCCCTCTGATAAGTTTGGGTTTCCCGCCGTTCACCGCGTCCTTATCAATGACGCACGCGTTTACATCCGCCAACCCCGGCAGATCAAACATGGTGTCCAGCATGCAATCCTCAATGATCGCCCGCAGCCCCCTGGCGCCGCATTTGCGTGCGATGGCCTGCCGGGCGATCTCCCGAACCGCGTCCTCCTCAAAGGTCAGCTGGATTCCGTCCAGCTCCAGCAGCTTGCTGTACTGCTTGCACAGCGCATTTTTCGGCTCCTGCAGAATCCGGATCAGCGCATCCTCATCCAGGGGATCCAGCGTCACCACCACCGGAAGCCGACCCACGAATTCGGGAATCAGGCCGTATTTGGTCAGATCCTCCGGCCGCACTTCCTTCAGTGCGTCCATCCGCTCCGGATCCCGGGCGCTCTGAACTTCAGCGCCGAAGCCCAGCACCTTCTTGCCGATCCGGTTCTCGATGATGGGCACCAGCCCGTCGAAGGCTCCGCCGCATATGAACAGGATGTTGCTGGTATCGATCTGGATCATCTCCTGATGGGGATGCTTCCGGCCTCCCTGGGGCGGCACGGAAGCCACCGTCCCCTCCAGGATCTTCAGCAGCGCCTGCTGTACGCCCTCGCCGCTGACGTCCCGGGTGATGGACATGTTTTCCCCTTTGCGGGCGATCTTGTCGATTTCGTCGATGTATACGATGCCCCGCTGGGCCTTCTCAACATCCCAGTCCGCTGCCTGAATCAGCCGCAGCAGGATGGTTTCCACGTCGTCGCCCACGTATCCGGCTTCGGTCACGCTGGTGGCATCGGCAATGGCAAAGGGCACATTCAGCATTCTGGCCAGCGTCTGAGCCAGATAGGTTTTTCCGCTGCCCGTTGGACCCACCATCAGGATATTGCTCTTCTGCAGCTCCACCTCGCCGGGCTTGCTCTGATGGTTGATGCGCTTATAGTGATTGTACACCGCTACGCACATGGCCTTCTTCGCTCTTTCCTGCCCGATGACATAATCGTCCAGGGTCTTTTTCATCTCGGAGGGCAGCGCCAGTTTCACGGTATCCTTCTCCGCTGATTTCTTTTCCTTCCTGGAGCCAGGCATGATTCCCTCCGTCTCATCCCTGCCCATTTCTTCATCCAGGATATTGTTGCAAAGGCCGATGCACTCATTGCAGATATAGACCCCCGGCCCGGCGATCAGCCGTTCCACCATATCGGATGACTTTCCACAAAAGCTGCAATAGGGCTGCTTCGTGTTCTTTCCGTAATTTGCCATTCCTGTTCCTTTCGTATTCCCGTCAGGGCCGCGGTCCGGGAAGCTGCGCCTTCTCTCGTCGGCCGCCGCTTCCGCCCGCGGGCTGCTTCCGGGATCAGGCCTTCCGCGTCTGCCTTCCCGGATGTGCGTTCCCGGATGAACCCTTATTTCTTCCGGGGCTGGTAAATCTCGTCGATGATATGATAATTCAGGGCTTCCTCAGCGCTCATGAAGTAATCCCGCTCCACGTCCGCCTTCACCTTTTCCAGGCTCTGCCCCGTCATATCGGCCATCATTCGGGTCATCTTTTCCTTCGTCCGCATCAGCCATTCCGCCCGGATGGCCACATCCGTCGCCTGTCCCTGGGCGCCGCCCAGCGGCTGATGGATCATGACCTCCGCGTTGGGCAGGGCCAGCCTTTTCCCCTTTTCGCCCGCCATCAGCAGGAAAGCCCCCATGCTGGCAGCCATGCCGATGCATACCGTCCGCACCTGGGGCCGGATATACTGCATCGTGTCATAGATGGCCATGCCCGCGGTCACCGAACCGCCGGGACTGTTGATATACAGGCTGATATCCGCGTCCGGGTCCTCCATCTCCAGGAAGAGCAGCTGCGCCACCACCAGATTGGCGGTCACATCGTCAATCTCTCCGCCCAGGAACACAATCCGGTCCTTCAGCAGGCGTGAGTAAATATCGTAGGAGCGTTCACCCCGATTGGTCTGTTCAATCACAAAAGGGACTGCCGGCATGTTTCGTTTCCCCTTTCTTTCCCATATTTTGAGAATGGCGCCTGTTCGGCGCCATTCTCGGTTCCCCGTTTGGGGAGATTATTCTTTCTCGGTCTCCGCAGCGGCCGCTTCGGTTTTCTGCTCTCCGGCCGCCTCTTTGGGTTCCTCCGCTTCAGGCGCTTTCTTTGTTACCTTCGCGTCCGCCAGCATCAGATCCATCACCATGTCGATCCCCGCGTCATCCTTCAGGTATTCCTTCTGGGCTTCCGTCAGGCTGTTCCGGAAATCTTCCAGATCGCGGCCGAAATCCTTCGCCTGCTTTTCAATCTGCTTTTCGATTTCCGCCTCGGAGGGCTCCAGCCCCTCCGCCTTGCGGATCGCCTCGATGACCAGCTGGGTCTTGACCCGGCGGATGGCTTCAGGTTCGTTCTGCGCCTTCAGGGACTCCCGGGTCATCCCGGAATACTTCAGATAGTCCTCCAGCCGCAGCCCGGAATAGCTCATCTGCATCTCCATCTCCTGGAGCATGTAATCGCCCATCCGGTCGATCATCGCCTTGGGAACATCCATCTTGGCATTCTCCACAGCGGCGGCCACCAGCGCGTTCTTGGTCAGGTTTTCGTTGTTCTTCTCCACCCGTTCGGTCAGCTTGCGAACCACGTCCGCCTTGTAGGCCTCAAAGGTGTCAAAGTCGTTGTCCTGGGCGAAATCGTCGTCCAGCTCCGGCTTCTCCACAACCTGAATCCCGTTGACCTTCACATGGAACACCGCGGCCTTGCCCGCCAGCTCTTCGCTGTGATACTTCTCCGGGAAGGTCACATTCAGGTCCTTCTCTTCCCCGATTTCCATGCCGACCATCTGCTCTTCAAAGCCGGGGATGAAGCTTCCGCTGCCGATCACCAGGGTCTGCCCCTGGGCGGTGCCCCCGTCAAAGGCGACGCCGTCCACCGTCCCGGCATAGTCCAGATTCACCGTGTCGCCATTCTGAACGGGCCGGTCATCCACATCCACGGTACGGCTGGCGCGCTCCCGGTCCGCCTCGATCGCCGCGTCGATGGCCGCATCGGTCACCTCCTGCAGCTCCACCTCTACTTCCAGGCCCTTATACTGGCCCAGCTCTACATCCGGCTGCACATAGACTTCCGCCGTCACCTTCAGATCCTTGCCGGCGCCGACTTCCTCCACGTTTACTTCGGGCCGGTCCACCGGCTCCAGCTTGTATTCTGCGACGGCCGCGTCGTACGCATCGGCCAGCAGATCGTTAATGGCATCCTCGTAGAAGATCTCTTCGCCGTACATGGCCTCGATCATCTTCCGGGGAGCATGTCCCTTGCGGAAGCCAGGCACGTTGATACGCTTGCGCATCTGCTGATAAACCTTGGACACCGCGGCGTCAAAGTCCTCCGCGGGAAAAACGAAACTCAGCTTGGCCTTGTTGCTGGAGATCTTTTCATAGGAATAGCTCATGTGATTTCAAACCCCTCCTGCGCCTTGCGCGCGAATCCTTCTGATGCGACCGGCGCATCAAAGTAAATTATAACATAGGTTCCGTTCCTTTGGCAAGCCATAAATCCAATGGCTTTGTTTCCTTCACGGGGTCCCGTTACCAGGGATCGCCGACAGCGGGAACCAGATCGCTTGTGCCGACCCCCAGGATATCCGCTGTGATTCTGGACGCTTTATTCCGCTTCCCATTGACCATCTTGCACAGCTGATGTCCCATGAAGACGATGCAGGCCGTCTGGCCCCCGTCCAGGTTAAAAGCCACCTGGCATCCCCGGTCCTTCATTTTTTCCGCCAGGAAGGAGATCCCGTCCCCCTTGCTCCGGGTGATCCGGCCTTCCAGCATCATGAACCAGTAGTGCCCCTTTTCCTCCATGCCCACGGCCACCCGTTCCGCCTTGCTTTTTCCGTACTTCGCCAGGGCGCTTTCGTTCAGCTCCCCGTCCCGGATCAGCCAGGGGCCGAAGGCCAGCACGTCCGTCGCTCCCAGATCCAGGTAGTCCTGGGCCTTCAGCTCGTCGCTGTCGAAAACCCGCATGTCCCCGTCCGGAAAAAGCGCCAGGGTATCCAGGGGCGGAAACTGATTCGCGCCCTTCTTCCGTGTCTTCTCGGACCAGATCTTTCCATTCCGGATGACAATCCCCATCCGGGCCTTCTGCTTGTACCGAAGCTGGGCGTAATCATTGCTGACCGCGATGACCGTCCGGTTCTTGCGGGCAATCTTGTGGGGATACTCCGTGCTCTTCAGCCCCTTCTCCGGATCGTTGGCGATCATATGGGGCACCTCTCCGCCCTCTTTGCATCGGATCTCCGCTTCATACCAGGTCCTCGCTGGCTTTTCCTGGATATAGCGCCGGACTTCAACCCACAGGGTATCGCTGGCGTACCGCCACAAACCTTTCTCCTCGCCGAAGTAAACGAATTCCCCTTCATCCAGGAAGCCGCTCTCGTTCAGCTCCGGAAAATCAGATTCCTCCGCCATTCCTGCCGGAAAAGCAAAAAAGGCCATCAGCAATGCGAGGCCCCATGCGCACACCCTTTTCATTTCCGTTCCCTCCGTCTGCCGGGACGCGCTCGGCGGCATACGTCTGCCTCAAAGGCGATGCATTCGGTCATTCCGTCATGCCCATCATCCGGTGCAGCACCTCCTGATAGGCTTCCTTCACATCTCCCAGATCCCGCTTGAACCTGTCAATATCAAGCGGCTCATGGGTGCTGCTGTCCCAGAAGCGGGCCGTATCCGGGCTGATCTCATCCGCCAGCAGAATCTTTCCGTGATACCGGCCGAATTCGATCCGGAAGTCAATCAGCTCGATATTGATTTCGCTCATGTACGCGGACAGAATCTCGTTGATCTTCTTGCTCAGCGCCCGGATTTCCTCGATCTCCGCCATCGTCGCCGCCTTCATGGCCAGCAGATGGGTGTGATTCACCAGGGCGTCCACATCCATTTCGCTTTCCTTCAGCACAAATTCGATCACCGGCTGATCCAGTTTCATCCCTACGGGCAGCCCCGTCCGGATATGCATGCCGCCTGCGACCCGGTTGCGGATTTTGACGGCAAAGGGCATCATCTCGCATCGGAGCACCAGGCTCTGGCGGGCATCCAGGGTCCGGACAAAATGATTCTCGACCCCGTGCTCCTTCAGCAGCGTAAACAGGTGCTGGCAGATCGCGTTGTTGATCTCGCCTTTTCCAAGGATCCGCCCCCGTTTCAGCCCATGAAAAGCCATGGCTTCATCCTTGTAATAGACCACCGCGAGCTCCGGATCCTCCGTTGCATAGACCCGCTTGCCCTTTCCTTCACGCAGAAGCTCCCTGATTTCCGGCATGCCTCCGCCTCCTTCCCGCAGGGTTGTATTTAAATTGTATCATAATCTTCCCGGGTTCCTCAACCCTGAATTTCTCTGAATTTCCTGACCGGATATCACAAGCCCCCATTCGGCAAAAGCCGAATGGGGGCAGGCAGACTTCTGACTGTTAACGGGTATACTTCGCTCTGGCGGTATAATGGGTATGCAGCAGCTCATGCGCCTTGTGGCTGTTGGGCTCGCCCAGGTAATCCTTATAGGCGGCCATGACGGATTCGTTTTCATGGCTCTTCCGGACAGGCTTGCCCGCGTCCTCGTCATACAGCGCCTTCGCGCGCACGACCCGGGGATCGATTTCCATCCGCTTCTGTGCGCTGACGATGGGCTGGCCGCCGCCGGTCACGCAGCCGCCGGGGCATCCCATGACCTCGATAAAGGTGTAGGTCTTCTCGCCATTGCGGATGCTGTCCAGCAGCTTGGCCGCGTTGGCGGTTCCGTGTGCGATGGCCACATTCACATCCAGATCGCCCACCTTGACGGTGGCTTCCTTGACGCCCTTGATGCCGCGGACTTCTTGGAATTCCACGGGATTCAGGGTCTCTCCGGTCACCTTCTCATACACGGTGCGCAGCGCCGCTTCCATGACGCCGCCGGTGGTGCCGAAGATGACGCCCGCGCCGCTGCTCTCACCCAGCACAGGATCGAAGTCCTCATCCGGCAGGTTCACGAAGTCGATGCCCGCTTCCTTGATCATCCGGGCCAGCTCGCGGGTGGTGATGACCACATCCACGTCCGCCATGCCGTCATGGCCCAGCTCCGGCCGCTTGGCTTCGAACTTCTTGGCGGTGCAGGGCATCACGGAGATCACGCGGATCTTGTGCGGATCGATGCCTTCCTTTTCCGCCCAGTAGCTCTTGATCATGGCTCCCTGCATCATGTGCGGGGACTTGCAGGAGCTCAGGTTCGGAATAAAGTCCGGATAATAGGTTTCGCAGAACTTGATCCAGCCGGGGCTGCAGGAGGTGATCATCGGCAGGGTTCCGCCGTTCTGCAGGCGGCCGATCAGCTCGGTTCCCTCTTCCATGATGGTCAGGTCA
>CADBTC010000219.1 GCA_902797445.1 uncultured Eubacteriales bacterium
GCGAACCGTGCCGCTGATGGCGGGCGGATTTGTGGCCAACGCCATCGTCGGCGCGTGCATGCAGATCGGCGGGCTGATCCGGTTCAGAGATCAGCAGCACTGGGCCAAGACGGATCACCGGATCGCGGCCAGAACGGTATCCAATCGGGAATGTGCGCCGCAGGCGTGGCAAAAGACCGCGTAAATCGGCGGAAAGAATCCAAAGAGAGACAAAGACCGGGCCGGGGCTATGTGGTGAAGCCCTGGCCCGGTCTTTTGACGATGCCCCGGCCCGATATTGAATCCTTGTTTCGGGTGCGGGGCCGGTTTATTCGATGCCCGGCCCGGTGGTTTAACCCCTTTTCGGGCGCAGGGCCTTTTTTTGAATCAGGCGGGCATCCAGGGGGAATAGGCCTTTCCCTCCAGGATGTTGGCGATGCGTTCGCAGGCGCGGCCGTCGCCGTAAGGGTTGCAGGCGTGGGACATGCGGTCATATTCCTCCGGATTGTCCAGCAGCAGGCAGGCGGTCCGGAAGATGGTTTCCTCCTCCGTTCCAACCAGCTTCAGCGTCCCGGCCGCCAGGCCTTCCGGTCGCTCCGTGGTATCCCGCATGACGAGCACCGGCACCCCGAAGCTGGGGCATTCCTCCTGAATGCCGCCGGAATCGGTCAGGCAGAGGAAGGCCTTCGCCTCAAAGTTGTGGCAGTCTACCACGTCCAGGGGCTCGATGATCCGGATCCGGTCGCATCCCGCCAGCTCTTCGGCGGCCGCCTTTCGGACCTCAGGATTCATGTGGATGGGATAGACCGCCCGGCAGTCAGGATGCGCGTCCAGGACGCGCCGGATGGCCCGGAACATGCGGTGCATCGGCTCGCCCAGGTTTTCCCGGCGGTGGGCGGTGATCAGGATCAGCCGATGCGCCCCGACCCAGTCCAGCTCCGGATGCGTATAATCCGGGCGCACCGTGTGCCGCATGGCGTCGATGACGGTGTTTCCGGTGACGAAGACGGTGTCCGCCTGCTTTCCCTCACGGAGCAGGTTGTCCCGGGCCAGGGGCGTGGGGGAGAAGTTATAGCGGCTGATAATGCCCACCGCCTCCCGGTTGAACTCCTCCGGATAGGGGGAGTCGATGTTGTAGGTGCGCAGGCCGGCCTCCACGTGGCCGACGGGAATGCGCAGATAGAAGCAGGCCAGTGCCGCGGCGAAGGCGGTGGTGGTGTCCCCGTGGACCAGGACGATATCCGGCTGCTCCTTTTCCAGCACCTCCCGCATGGCGGAAAGAATGCCCTGGGTGATATCAAAGAGGGTCTGACGCTCCTTCATCAGGTTCAGGTCGTAATCCGGCACCACGTGGAAGGCCTGGAGCACCTGATCCAGCATCTGGCGGTGCTGCCCGGTGACGCAGACCACCGTCTGAAGGGACGGGCGTTTCCGGAATTCCAGGACCAGGGGACACATTTTGATTGCTTCGGGACGGGTGCCGAAGACCAGCATGACTTTTCTCATCGAGGATGCTTCTCCCATTACGTGTTCCAATCAGAATCGTTCCGCTCAGCCGGAGACGGAGGCCTGTTCGCGGCGGCCGGGCAAAACAGGTGTATTATACAGGAAATCGCCGCTCCGGGAAAGCCCCAAAAGGAAACAGAAAAAGTGGCCCCTGTCTTGGACCTGGACGAAAGAACATCAATGCCAGCCATAAGAGGCACAGACAAAAGCATGGAAACAAAGATGACGAGACGGGCCAATAGTGGTATAAAAATACCAGAAGATTTTGGGGGTTGGCCTGATGTTTCCACACAAACCGTCCCCGTGTCTTGAGAACCAGACAAAAGAACCGTCCCCGTGTCTTGCCAAAGAACCGTCCCCGTGTCTTGCTGCGGCAGCCCCGTTTTCATTTGTCCTCCGGAGAAGCGCTCTCCTCCAGCTGCGGCGGATCGTGGGGCTTGTCCTTCTTCAGGGTACAGAGAATGCCCTTGCCGGTGATCATCTTCACCTTGCCCACGGCGGTGCTGCCGATTTTGTCGTACAGGCGGCCGGCGCTGAAGCTCTCGCCGATGACCGTCCAGGGGCTGTTGGCGACATAGCCGATATGCCCCATGCCGTCCAGCAGGACCCTGATGGCCTCCCGGTCGTACTTGTTGTCCGGCTCCTTTTCCAGCCGGACCTTCATGCCTTTCTCCAGGAAGTCGTCGCCGAAATAGTGATTTGTGCCGGTGATGGTGAACCAGATCTTCATGATGGTATCCTCCTTGCGATTGGTGATGTACGGATGCTGTTTGAAAGCATGTCCTTCGCTGTGTATCAGGTATGGGCCGCATGGAATCGGATTACGCAGCCGGACGCCACTCCCAGAAGCCGCACTGGAGTTCCAGGAAGAGGTCATATTTCGCCCAGGCCAGGATGGCCTGATCGCTGGGGCCGGCCAGACGCCGGGAGCACGCTTCCCGGATCATTTCGCGGCAGGAACGGTCCCCGGCGGTCACATATCTCTGGGCGGGTTTCCCGGTGACGCCCTGCAGCATTTTCCTGATTCCCCGCGTCCGCTTCACTGAATTCATTCTTCTGCCTCCGTTCTGTCTTTCCGTATCTGTATGGTACCAGACGGGATGTCTGGTTTTTTCAGCATCAGGGCTCCTCCCGGCGGGGGAGCTTTTTTCGTCCTCGTTCCGCCCTTCAGCATCTGTATGATACCGGATTGGATGTTGTATTTTTTGTGCATCTCGGGTATGATGGGGGCAGGAGGAGGTGCGTTCGGCATGATGCCTGAGAGCGGCAAGAAAATCATTATCCTGTATATCCTGCAGATTCTCCGGAAATACACGGATATGAACCATACGATGACCCAGCAGCAGATCGCCGAAAAGCTGAGGGAAGAATACGGGCTGGATGTGAACCGGACGACGGTGAAGCGGAACATCACGGACCTCATTGACGCGGGTTACGATATTCAGTATACGGAGGTCGTCCGCTCCCACACGGACAAAAAAACGGGGGAGAAGGAAGAGAACGTCATCTACACGGATCTGTATTATCAGCATGACTTTACGGAATCCGAGCTGCGCATGCTGATTGACGGTCTCCTGTTTTCCCGGTCGGTTCCGTATAAACAGCGCAGGCAGCTGATTGACAAGCTGGGGAAGCTGGGCAGCGCGTATTTCAACCAGCGGATGAACCATGTCCGCTGCATGTCGGCGGATTCGCCGCAGAATCCGGAGCTGTTTCACACGATTGATATTCTGGACGAAGCCATTACGAACCGGAAACAGATCCGGATCACCTACGGCCACTACGGGACGGATATGAAGCTGCATAAGTCCCGGGACGCGGACGGAAAGGAAAAAAGGCAGGTGCTCAATCCCTATCAGATGGTGGCCAGCGAAGGCCGGTACTACCTGATCTGCAACAACGACCGGCATGAAAACGTGGCCAATTACCGGATTGACCGGATCATGAACGTGGAGATGCTGGATACGCCCGTAAAGCCGAGAAACCAGGTTGTGGGCCTGGAGGAGGGGCTCAATCTGCAGCAGTATGTGTATCAGAATCTGAACATGTTTTCCGGAAAGGCGGAACAGGTGGAGATGGAACTCCCGCCCGGCGCCGTCAGCCTGGTGATCGATTTCTTCGGGAAGCACGCCGCTTTCACGGAGAAGGAAAATGGAAAGGTTTCCTGCCGCCTGATGGTCAGCCGGGAGGCGATGCGCAGATGGGCGGTTCAGTTTGCGGGGACGGTGCGGGTCACGTCTCCCCGGGAGCTGGTGGAGGAGATCCGGCAGGAAATCGCGAAAGCGGCGGAACAGTATGACATGCCGGTACAATGATCCCGGGGCGGACTGATGACGCCGGGGATCCGGGCCTGAGCCGGAAGACGGCGCGGGGGCGGAGCGGATCTCGGCGGGGAAGGACGGAGGACCTTCGGGCGGCGGCGAGGATAAAAAGGAGGATGAGGACGGGAATGGAAAAAATGGTACTGCTGATGCTGGTGATGAGCCTTGTTTTGACGGCCTGCTTTCCTGCGGGGGCCTCAGAAGCCGGGGCTTCCCAAATGGATGCTTCCGGGACGGGGATGGCAGAACCGGGCGCGTCAGAGGCGGGGACGGAGGAGGCGCAGGGCAGGGAAATGCCCGCGTCCTTTGATCTGAGAAGCGTGGATACGGACGGGGACGGCATCGGCGACCGGTGCTATGTGACCCCGGTCCGGTTCCAGAATCCGCTTTCCACCTGCTGGGCCTTCGCGGCCATCGCGGCTGCGGAAACCAGCCTGCTGGGATCCGTGTATGCCGATGACCCGGAGGCCTGGAAAACCCTGGATCTGTCCGAAAAGCATCTGGGTTATTTTTCCCATGTGCCGCTGAACGATCCCGCCAGCCCGCAGCACGGGGAAGGCCTGGAGGCGGTGGATCCCACGAATATGTTCGACGTATACGGCGGAGGATCGACGCTGATGGCCGCTGCGGCCTTCGCCCAGGGCATCGGACCCTGCGACGAGCATCCGAAAGGCCTGGATGTCGGAGACCTCTTTGAATACCACGGCAAAGAGCGGGTGATTATTCAGGACTATATCGACGGCGCGTACCGGCCCTATCACTACAGCGACGAGGACGACTGGACCATCCCGGAGGAATACCGGTTTCATCAGGACTACATCATGAGGGAGGCTCATTTCCTTCCTTCCCCGGCCCGGATGGCGGACGCTGAAAAGTATGAGTATAACGAAGCCGGCACAATCGCCATCAAAGAGGAGCTGCTGAAAAAGCGCGGCGTGATGATCAACATGCTGGCGGATCTCAGCACGCCGGGGACGGAGGCGGTGAAAGCGCCGATCTATATCAGCGACAAGTGGGCGCATTATACCTGGAATAACGGCTCATCCAATCACACGGTGGCCATCATCGGGTGGGACGATCATTATCCCAGGGAGAACTTCCTGGCGGAGCATCAGCCCCCGGCGGACGGCGCCTGGCTGGCCAAAAACAGCTGGGGATCGGCGGAAGAGGCGTTCCCATCCTACAGCCGGGGAAACTGGGGCATCGAAAACGAGGAAGGAAAGCATACCGGGTATTTCTGGATCTCGTATTATGATCGTTCGCTGTCTGAACCGGTCTCCATGGAGCTGACGGCCGCGTCGGCGCCGGAAAGCGTGGATCAGCTGGATTACTTCCTGCCCAGCGAGCTGAACAGCAAAACCTTCGACGAGCCCGCCTCCATGGCCAACGTGTTCCGGGCGAAGCATTCCGAAACCCTTCACGCCATTTCCTGCATGACCATATCGGAAAAGACCTCCGTGCATTATCGGATTTACCTTCTCCAGAACGCCTACGAGACGCCTGAGGACGGGATGATGCTGGAGGAAGGGACGGTCCTGTTCGAACATGCCGGGATCCACCGCATTCCGGTCGGCGCATTCACCGTGATGAAAGACCAGTATTTTTCCGTCATCGTGACCCTGACCAATCCGGAGGGAAAATGGGATGTCGTTATGCCCATGACCAGGGGATTCACCGAAGATGGCAGGCAGACGGCCGTCGTGAATGAACGGGAAAGCTTCCTGCAGCAGGAAGGGCAGTGGCAGGATTACAAGCCGGTCGTCGATGACATGATCAGCGAAGCCAGTGAGCCGGAAATGGAAGGCCTGATCAATATGGGTTATGACAGTTTTCCCATCAAGGCCTACAGCGGCCGGGCGGCGGCCGATGTCAAAATGAAACTGACGCATGGGGATCATCAGCTGTCCCTGCTGGAAGAACTGGATAAAGACCTGTATACCCTTCAGTTTATCGCGGGCAGCGACTTCCGCGCCGGGAATCCGTCCATCGTGTGGCAGCCCCTGCCCGGCTCGGAGGACATCGCGGAGGGGGCGCCCAGGGATCAGGGCGCAAGGCTTCTTCTGACCGCGAAGGCAGCCGGAACGGCCCTGTTTTCCGTGACGGCGGAGGGGATCGGGACCATGGTTTTCCCGGTCACGGTCGGCGAAGGGCGTATCGGCCTGATCCTCGTCGCCGCGGAGAATCTGCCGTACACCGGGCAGGAAATCACCCCCCCAGTCCTGGTGTTCAGCGATACCGGACCGATCATGACGGAGGGCGTCCATTATCAGGTGACGTACGCGGACAATATCCGGTGCGGCCTCGCACGGGCAGAGATCACGGGGATCGGCAGGTGCGGGGAACGGGAGGAAGGCGCGACCCATGTCGAATACTTCACCATCGTGCCCGCCAGCCCGGAAATGGCCTCCCTCGAGGCCGGGAGCGGGGAAATCCGCCTGTCCGTAACGGATCTGTCCGATACGGGCGCGGACGGTTACGAGGCCCAGTACCGGATGAAGGGCAGCAAAGAATGGGTGACGGCTGCCTTTGAAGCCGGGCGGACCGATCTGGTCATCAGCGGGCTGGCAGCCGGGGAATATGAGATTCAGGTCCGCGCTTTTGTGGACAACACGGCCGATTCCGTGCCTGAGGAGCACCGGAAGATCGCCTATGGGCCATATGGAGATATCCGCACCGTCACGGTTCCGTAAAAAAAGAAGGCCGCAGGATCCTTTCGTCCTGAGGCCTGTATCATCAGTCCGTGCCCGTCTCTGATCCGGCGGGCTGGGAGGAAATCGCCGCCCCGGACGGAGAATGCCGGAGGACGCGTATGATCTTTGCCGGGGCCCAGCGCCAGGCGGCGTTCTGTCAGATTTCCCGGATCCAGACCTGCATATTGCCCGGCTTCCGATTGGCCCAGGAAAAATACGGGACCGCGTGAAGCGTGCAGTCTTCCGTCCGGGGCGGCAGCGCGCCGTACAAAGCATCGGATGCGATATCCCGCTTTCCCCGCATCCGCAGGCAGACGAGGTCCCCGGGCAGGCCCGGGAAGGCCGGGACGGTTTCGACTGCCTGATCCCGGGGCAGGGACAGGGAGGAGAGAGGCGCTTCATTGTCCGCTTCTTCGAAGCAATAAACCACCGGCCCGCGGGCCAGCGCGGCTTTTCCGGCGCAGCTGCGCACGCGGGGGTTCGCGTAAAGACGCCGCACAGGCAGATCAAAGGAGAGCGCCACCGTGTCGCCCGGCTTCCAGACGCGGTTCAGACAGGCATAGCCGTCCCGAACGGCGGGGGCGGCCTCAGAGCCGTTGACCGTCAGGGTAAAGGAGGAAACATACCCCGGAATATGGATGGCCAGGGAGAAATCTCCGCCGTCCTGCACGGTATAGACCGCCCGGCCCTCCCAGGGATACCGGCTTTCCAGGCGGATGCGGCCCCATTGGGTATCCGCTTCGCTGCCGATCAGCAGATGGCTGTAAACCGTGCGGTCATCCTCGCTCCAAAGATACCGCCCCAGGGAACCAATCAGCCTGGCCAGGTTCGGCGGGCAGCAGGCGCAGCTGTGCCATCGCGGACGCTCAGGGAGCACATGTTCATAGCCGGGCACTTTACCGGATACGCTTCTGTCCACTTCCAGGGGGTTCACGTAGAAAAAACGTTTCCCGTCCAGCTGCATACCGGCCAGGGCCGCGTTGTAGAGCTCCAGCTCGATCAGGTCCGCATACTGCCCTTCGGGCCGGGCTTTCAGCATTTGATGGGCAAAAAACACCATGGCCACGGAGGCGCAGGTTTCCCCGTAGGCCCGGTCGCCGGGCAGATCGTAATCCACCGTGAAGGCTTCGTGCCAGGCGGAGGCGCCGACGGCCCCGGTCACATACATCTGCCGCCGGGTGATGTTTTCGAACAGGCGCCGGCAGGCTTCGAGCAAATCCCGGTCGCCGGTTTCCGCGGCGGCGTCCGCCATGGCCGTGAGCATATACAGCTGACGGACCGCGTGTCCCCGGGCTTTTGTCTGCTTGCGCACCGGCCTGTCCGACTGGTTGTAAACCGTATCCTCCGGCAGAATATCATATCCGCCGTAATGCACCGAGGGATGCGCGGGCGTATGCTTTGCGAACCATTCCGGATCCTGGCCGCGCAGATTCAGAAACCGGAGCGCCATGTCCCGGTAGCGGGCGTTCCCCGTGGCGCGGTACATCCGCAGGAGACCGATTTCGATCTCCTGATGGCCGGGAATGCCCTCCTCCTTTTCAAAACGGTCGCAGATATGATCCGCCAGGCGGGTGCAGATGCGCAAAAGCTCGTCCTTCCCGGCCGCTTCGTGCAGCGCGGCCGCGGCTTCCATCAGGTGACCGGCGCAGTACAGCTCGTGGCACTCCAGCAGGTTTTTCCATTTATTCTCCGGTTCCTTCACGGTAAAATAGGTATTCAGATAGCCGTTTGGCTGCTGACAGCGCCCGACCAGTGCCACCATCCCGTCCACGCGGCGGGAGAGGGCTTCGTCCGGCTTCAGCGCCAGCGAGTAGGCCGCGGCTTCCAGCCATTTTGCCACATCGCTGTCCTGAAACACCATACCGTAAAAGCTGCCGTCCGCTTCTCCCGCGGCCATGCGAAAATTATCGACGGCATGGGATTTTTCCGCTTCCGGCACTTCATCCCGCAGGATCTTTTCCATATAGGGGATGGTCACGTCCGTCATGAGCGCCTGGCGGGGCGACCAGAAAGCATCCGTTATCTTCACGCGCCGCAAGGGGATTTCCCGGATGGACATACGGTCATCCTCCTTTCCTCAGTTTTTCATGCCGGTCATGACGATGCCTTCCACAAAGTACCTTTGCCCGATCAGATAGAAAATGATGCCGGGAATAAAGGACAGACAGGTGGCGCACATGATGCTGGACCAGTCATCGTTAAAGGATCCGCGGAAAATGTTGAGGCCCAGCGCCAGGGTGTACCGTTCCCGGCGGGTAATATAGGTGACCTGCTGCAGCAGGTCGTTCCACAGCTCGATGAACTTCAGCAGCCCGACGACAATCATGGCGGCTTTGATCGCCGGCACGATGATGAAAACCAGGATCCGGAAGAAACCGCATCCGTCGATGGTGGCGGCTTCGTCCAGCTCCCGCGGAACGGTTTTCACAAACTGGCGGATCAGAAAAATGTTGAAGGCGCCGCCCCCGCAGAAATGAGGCAGGATCAGCGGCCAATAGGTGTTGACCAGGCCCAGCTTGGACCAGGCGATGAACAGGGGAATCAGCGTGACCATGCTGGGCAGGAGCATGGAGCCGACGCAAAGGGTGAAGAGAAATTTTTTGCCCCGGAAGCGAAGCCTCGCGAAGGCGTATCCGCCCATGGTCGCCGTAATCACCGCGCCGAACACGGCCGGCAGCAGGATGGTCATGGTATTTCCCAGAAACTTCAGGTACTCGAAGGATTTCAGGGTTTCCGGATAATTCTCAAACCGCCAGGCCGGGGGTACAAAGGCCGGCGGATAGGCATAGAGCTCCCCGTTGGACATCAGGGAAGACCGGAAGATCCAGTAGATGGGAAACATCACGATCAGGGCCAGGAGAATCAGGAGGACGAAACACAGGATATTCGCCGCCCTTTCCCGGCGGGACCTGGAAGCGGCACGGCTTCCGCGGGCGGGCATTTTGATCGCGCGGATGCTCATTCCCGATCATCTCCTTCGTAGAAAATCCAGCCCTTGCTGGTGGCAAACAGGATGCCGGTAAAGACCGCGATGATCGCGAACAGAATCACGGCGATGGCGCTGCCGTACCCGTATTTGTGGGATTTGAAAGCCTGGGTATACAGCATAAAGCACATGAAATAGCTTCCGGTGCCGGGACCGCCCTGCGTAAGCGACAGAGCGGGCGTGATCACCTGGAGGTTGCTGACCAGGCTCATCAGCAGATTGTAAAAAATGATGGGCGTCATGCAGGGAATCGTGATGTTCCAGAAGCGCTGCCAGGCGTTGGCGCCGTCAATCTCGGCCGCCTCGTGATAGGTTCGGGGCACATTCTGCAGGCCCGCCAGGAAAATCACGATCAGGTTTCCGCTGAGCCAGACGGCAATCAACGCCAGGGAAGGCGTAACCAGGCCGCTGGAGTCCAGAAATTTGACCGAGGTCCCGCCGCTGAGCTTGATCAGGTAATTGAACAGGCCGTGGTTGTAATCATAAAGCCATTTCCAGCCCAGATACACAGCCAGGGCGGGCAGCACGTAGGGAAGATAAAAAACAGCGCGGAAAAATCCCCGCGCCGGCACCTTCCGATTGAGCAGCATGGCAATGATCATGGAATAAATGATGCTGCCGATCACGGAAATGCCGGCATATTCCAGGGTTGTAAGGAGGGAACCGTAAAACTTGGTATCCCGGGTAAACAGACGCACATAGTTATCCAGCCCGATATACTTCATATCGCCCAGGCCGTTCCAGCTGAACAGGCTCAGGGCAAAGGAAGCGATCATGGGCAGATAGGTGATGCAGGTGAGGCCGATCACGGACGGCAGGAGCAAAAGCCATGCCGTCCGGGTTTCTGACCGGTTATAGCGTATCTTCTTCTTCTTTGGGACAACCGTCATCGCGATCTTCCTCCCCGGCGGTTTCTGTTTTTTGAGAAGACGGGGGAACGCGAATACGTTCCCCCGTCTGAATGGAGCTGCCTGTTATTCCACGACGATGGCTTCGCACAGCTCGGGATAGATTTCATTGATCACTTCTTCCGCCGTGCGCTCACCGCTCCATACGCTCTGCAGGGCGGTGAAGAGAATTTCATTGGTGGTAATCTGGGTATTGGGGGTGTAATACCAGCAGGTGGATTTGGCATGGTTCATGGTATAGTCCACGAGCACCTTTTTGCCGGTTTCAAAATCCTTGTTGTAGGGATATTTTTCGTTGCCCAGCCACTCGTTGATGCCTTCCTCGGTCTTATAGAAGTATTCGCTCTTGGGCAGCCAGATGCCTGTGAGAACCAGGGCATCCCAGTTGCTTTCCTCCCGGGTGTACCACTTCACAAAATCATAGGCTTCCTGCTGATGCTTGCCCTTGAAGACGCCCGTCAGGCCGGAGGTGCAGATGGTCACTTCTTCCTTCATCATGGGCAGCGGAGCGATGCCGTAATTGATTCCCAGATTCGGGAAATCGGTGCCCAGACGCCAGGTGCCGTCGGTGGTCATGGCCACGGTTTTGCTTCCGATTCCCACGCCGACGCCGTTATCTTCGGGAATCACGTTGAGGGGAGCCACATGCTCAACCAGCGCCAGGTCGGCCACTTTCTGGATGGATTCGATGGCCTCGGGGCTGTTGATCAGGCACTCCTTGCCGTCTTCGGAGAACCACCTGCCGCCGTTGGAAAGGGCCCAGACTTCCATCTGCCAGGTCCAGTTGTTCACGAACGCGCCATACTGCACGATCTTTTCCGGATTGAATCCCTCTTCAC
>CADBTC010000220.1 GCA_902797445.1 uncultured Eubacteriales bacterium
GGTGACCTCCCTGCGGAGCTATGACAATATGCTGCTTTCCGCGATCTCCGTCCTGCAGGATGAGAATAATCCGGACGGCTGGTCCGGAACGCTGACCTTCACCCGGGCTCAGTCGGCCGCCGCGGCGGAAGCCGCTTCGGCCAGCGATTCCGTCCAGTCCTCCACCTCCCGGTCCTCCGGCTCGTCTTCCACCCGCAGCGCCGGCTCCCAGGGCGGTTCCGTCCTGCAGACCATCCTGCGGGAAGCAGGGATTAAGCTGGGGTAATTTTTTTGAAAGGAGTGTGATCAAATGCCTGAAAACGAAATCCCCGAGACCCTCCTGCCGTATCTGAAACCCTATCTGGATCTGATTTCCCCGGTTCATCAGGGAAAGCCCCGCTTCATGGCGCTTTGTATCGCTGTCCTGACCCAGGCGGCCCAGCTTATCCGGCTTTATGAAGCCCTGCTTCCGGAAGGCTTTGACCTGGAGAAAGCCAAAGGCGTGCAGCTCAACACCCTGGGTCAGCTGGCGGGCGTCTCCCGGCCGAAGCCGACCACATCCGACGCGGATTTCCGGGCTTTTCTGCGGGCCTGGATTCAGCTGCATCACTGGGACGGAACCAACGGCTCGCTGCCGGAGACGCTCTCCGCAGCCTTCCCGGGGCAGGACGCGCGACTCATCGACAATGGGGATGGGACGGTCACGGCTAGTATCTCAGGCAGCCTGCCTTTTTCCCTGCAGGACGTGTTTCCCTGCCCGGCGGGGGTAAGGCTGATTGAGGCCGGGGAGTGACGGTAAAGCTGGAGTTTCTAATTGAAAGTAAAAAGGAAGTGAGAACACCATTGGCGTCAGTAAAGGAATTCCTGTGTAAGGCCATGGAAATCGCCGCAGAGGAGCCGGGCTATCAGCTGGGGCACCGGGGAGACGATCATCTGTGTGATTGTATCGGCCTGGTGATCGGTGCCCTGTCACGCTGCGGCGTGAAATGGCCAGGCATCCACGGCAGCAACTGGGCCGCCCGAAATGTCATGAGCAATTTGTCCTCGATCCGATTCGCGTCCGACCTGGCCGTGGGGGAATTGGTTTTCAAAAGTAAGTCCCCGGGTCAATCCGGCTATGCGCTGCCAGACAGATATGCCGGCCATCCGGATCGCCTGGACTATTACCATGTGGGAATTGTTGTGTCAGCGGCCCCTCTACGCATCCTGCATATGACAAAACCGGCACCGCGTATGGACCTGAAGCTGGGAAACTGGTCCCATCACGGCTGGTGCAGTCTGGTGTCGGCGGATGAAACGAATGAGCCCACTGAATGCAGTTCAGGCTCTGGAATCCCTAGAATCCCTGCCCCCTCAGAAATCACTAGAAAGGAGCGTGAAAAAATGTCGAAATCCATCGTTGTCAAATCCACTAACGGAGCTCCTGTAAAACTGCGCAAGCATCCCTCCACAACCAGCGCCACCTGGTGGGAGATTGCTTCCGGGTCGGAAGGATTCTGCTTCTCGGAATCCGGAGCCTGGTCCCATGTGGAGGTGCCGGATGAGGCCGGGAAGCTCCGCAGCGGCTGGATGCAGTCGAAGTTTGTTGTGGACGCTGCTATTACGGACCACGCAGAAGAAAAACCCCTCCAGGTGGGAGCGGTCGAAAACCTGCTGGATTGTATCACGGAAATAGAGAAGCAACTGGACACAATGTATGAAATGCTGGGCGGTCGGGGATGAGCCGGGAGTTTGCGAAATCATGGGATCTCAGGCTATACCGGGCAGCTACAGCTTACCCGGAAGGCCCAGAAAGCGAGGTGATATCTTTGGAAAATACCTTGGGTTTTGCCCCGGAAGCACTTTGGATCACCCTGGGGACGCTGGCCGCGATCGCGGCGCTGGCCCTCCTGATCCTGCAGTTGATCCGTCATGTGCGGGATCTCCGGGAGCCATCCCTCAACGACGCCAAAGGGCTCCAGGATCGGCTGCGGGCCGATCACGAACGGCTTTCCGCCCTGGAGCGGTCCACGGAGCGCCAGGAAGAGGAACTGAAGCTCATCCTTCGGGCCCAGATCGTCATCATGCACCACATCGTGGACGGAAACGGGGTGGAGAACCTGAAGGCCATGCAGCGCCAGATCGAGGAATATCTGGTCTATGGCCGGGTTTAGCGCGCAATTCCGCTTCCCGTAAGCTTTCTTTGCACGCAAATAACGCAGAAGCATCCGCTTTTCTCCGCGGATGCCCATAAAAATGGAGGTATTTGCATGAAAACCATTCCCAACTGGAACACCTGGCTGAAGGCCGCCGGCATTCGCGCCGTCCGGACCTTTGCCGAATCCGCCCTGGCCTA
>CADBTC010000221.1 GCA_902797445.1 uncultured Eubacteriales bacterium
GTACCGCAACCCGTTTTTGCTGAAAACCTTTTTCATGGGTGAGCTGCCGGTGCAGGAAAACATTGCATTCTTTCAGGCGTTTCAAAATGCCGTTGTTTTCTCAGATGAAGGAAAACAGGTATCGGCGAATGCCGAAATGTATAAACAGGCGATCCAGCATCCGGAAAAAGCAGTGTATTGGAAGCTGACCATTGAATTCGGACGGATGTATGAAAAAATGCAGCAGGAATGGTGTAAATACTGCATTGGGGAGCTTGAGAAGCTTCAGCACATGACAGAAAGCAGGAACCATCAGGACGTTACCAAAGAAGGGGAAGCACAATGAAAGTCATTCTCTATGATCTGGATCCTTCTTATGATGCGATCATTGCATCCAAATGTGACCACGCGATAGCAGCCGACGGGAAATATGCTCCCTGCCAGGGCTGTTTTGGATGTTGGACCAAGCATCCCGCCGAATGCTTCATGAAGGATAAGCTGCAGCAGATTTGCAGGATCATCGGGCAGGCGGATGAATTAGTCATCATCACGAAAAACCTGTACGGTGAATACAGCGCTGCCGTTAAAAATATCCTGGACCGCTCCATCGGCACATCCACCCCATTCAGCACCTACCGGGGCAGGCAGATGCATCATGCCCTCCGATATGGGAAGCATGATCTGTGGAAGGTGATTGTCTATGGCGATATTACAGAAGCGGAAAAGGCCACCTTCCGTTATGTAGCGGAGCGCAACGCGATCAATGACGGCTTTGAACGGTCAGACGTGGTATTTGTCCAGAAGGTTGAAGAAGCGGAGGGATTGCTGTGAAAACGGTTTACATCAATTGCAGCCCCAAGAAGCGGTTTTGCGCCTCTTCTTATTTTCTTTTCCTGCAAAGCCTGTTCGTCGGAGGGACTAAGGTTACCGAAAAGCTGCGCACGCCTGCCGACTATACCCGCATTCTGGATCAGTTTCATGATGCGCAGACAGTGGTATTTTGTGTTCCGCTTTATGTGGACGGCATTCCCTCTCATGTGCTTCGGTTTATGGAGGTGATGGAAGGCTTCTGCAAAGCGAACGAAGTCCATCTCCATGTATACTGCATTGCCAACAACGGTTTTATTGAGGGAAGACAAAATGAACCTCTGATGCAAAGCTTTGAGCATTTTTGCAGCCGCGCGGGTCTGACCTGGGGCGGCGGCGTGGGGATCGGCGGCGGCGTTATGCTGAACGTGACCCGGATCCTGTTTATTGTGAATATCGGACTGCTGCTGCTGAACACGGTACTCAGTGTAATCAGAACCGGCGTCTTTTTCCCCAAGGACGCATGGGTCAGCTTTGGGGAAAGCACGGCGCTCCTGGTGTTTTTCAATTTGGGCGTGCTGTTTTATCTGGGGCGTATGGGCCGTTTCATTCGGAAAAGCGCTGTTTCCGGGAAGAAGTACACCCGGATCATGGTTCCATCGTTCCTGTTTATCCTATTCGCGGACGTTTTCTTTATCATCATTTCGCTGTTTGAGGGCGGCCTTTTCCGTGGCTGGCTCGCAAAAAAACAGCCGACGGAGCAATGAAAAACAAAATCGGAAGTGATAGCTCCACCAATTCGATCGTGAATAATCGGCATTGGATCCTCTTCTCCTGCAAAAACATTTCCTTAAACTGGGGATTGCACTTGACGATATGGTTATAAGACTCTAATTGAAGAATAATAGCCAATAAACCGCAGAACAAGAGGTTCAAAGGCGCAAAGTCGTCTGATTCATTTCGATCAGGCGGCTTTGCGTTTTCTTATCTATTAGCAGAACCTTGGATCAGAATCTTCTGTGAAGCCTTCTTCCGTTTCCGCGCCCTGGCTCCCGATTTAAAACCTGATTCCCTTCTGTTAGACGCTGCTCATGACTCCATGGCCATGTATACGCTCTGCAAAAATGAATCCATTAAGCGATTTAAACTGGATTATTGCCTGGAGGCAGGCAAGCACCATTCTTCCAAGCTCTGGTACGTTCGCATCTACCTCATCTTGATGCTCATCCACATGACCAGTTGGAATATCCCGACCTAATGCCTTCCACAGTCAGATAGTCTTTAGCAGATGGCATCAACGCTTGTTTGCTATACCTTTCTTTTTTCTTCCTCCCGTTGCCGACCTTCTTGCTTCCTCTTGTCCGTCCTTTCCTCGGTTTATGTGGTTTATTCATCGCTATTCCGAATACGCATCTCTATAGCTGTTTCTCCTGGCCGATGTTTTTCCAAATGGTGGGGGAGGGAGAAAGTACGCAGAATTGTAAGGAATTATCTGGCTTTTTCTCGGAAAAAAAGGTTGACAACCGTTGGAATTGATGGTACTATGATATGGTTGTGTGCGGTATGCACGCAGCAATGTTCTGGCATAAGCATGGCGGAGGAAGAAAGAATGCCCGAGCGGCTGAAAAAACGCGCCATGCGCGTGGTGGGCGTGCGGCAGGTGCTGCGCGCGGTCCGGGAAGGAAAAGCGGACAAGGTTTTCCTGGCGATGGACGCCGGGGCCGCCTTCCGGGGCCAGGTGGAAAACGCGGCGAAGGAGGCGGGGGTGCCCGTCCAGTTCGTCGCCACGATGGAGGAATTGGCCCAGCTTTGCCGGGTGGATGTGTCCTCCGCTGCCGCCGCCGCGCTGAAAATGAGCCAGAGCGGCGAATAAAGGAATTCTTCCTTCCTTTATGCTTCATTACGACTATATATCCCCGAGGGTTGCGGGGATGTTATAGGAGGAGACCGTAAACCCGGCTCCGAAATATATAGGAGGTGCTTCCATGCCCACGATCAATCAGTTGATCCGCAAGGGAAGAGAAAAGGTTGTCAACAAGTCAACCGCGCCCATCCTGCA
>CADBTC010000222.1 GCA_902797445.1 uncultured Eubacteriales bacterium
CGGAACCATCGGGAAGGAGGCTGCGTAAATGGCTGAGCTGAAACTGCAGCATCTGGATAAGATCTATGACAATAAGGTGCAGGCTGTCTTCGATTTCAACATGGACGTGAAAGACGGCGAACTCATTGTCCTGGTCGGCCCTTCCGGATGCGGAAAATCCACAACGCTGCGGATGGTGGCCGGACTGGAGGACATCTCCCGCGGAAAACTGCTGCTGGACGGACGGGACATTACCCAGACCCCGGCCAAGGACCGGGACATGGCCATGGTGTTCCAGAACTATGCGCTGTACGGCCATATGACCATCTATGAGAACATGGCCTTCTCCCTGACCCTGCGGAAGGAAAACCCCAACGTCATTCACAAGAAGGTGCTGGCGGCCGCGGAAATCCTGGGCCTGACCTCCCAGCTGAACAAAAAGCCCTCCCAGCTCTCCGGCGGTCAGCGTCAGCGGGTGGCCATGGGCCGCTCCATCGTGCGCAACCCCAAGGTTTTCCTCTTCGACGAGCCCCTGTCCAACCTGGACGCCAAGCTGCGCGGCGCCACCCGCCGGGAAATCCTGCTGCTGCATAAGCGCCTGCAGGCCACCATGCTCTACGTGACGCACGACCAGACCGAAGCCCTGACCCTGGCAGACCGGATCGTCTGCATGTCCATGGGCCACGTCCAGCAGGTCGGCACGCCCCTGGAGCTCTACGATCAGCCCAATAACCTCTTCGTGGCCGGCTTTATCGGCCTGCCCCCCATGAACACCTGGAAGGTGACCGTGCGGGAAGGCTATCTGGAAGGTCCCGGCTTCAAGTGCCCGCTTACCGAAAAGGAACGCGGCATCCTGGCCGGCCACGCAGGGAAAGAAATCGTCCTGGGCGTCCGGCCGGAAAACATCGCCCTGGGCAGCGATGTCAGCGTCAAGGTGTCCAACAATGAAAACCTGGGCATGAACACCCTGGTCTACGGCCATATGGGAGACGCCCAGCGCATCTCCGCCAAGCTGAAGGGCTGGATGGAATACAATACCGGCGATGACGTTTCCGTGGCCTTTGTCCGCAAGCACTTCTTCGATGCGGAAACCACGAATGCCATTCGGTAAGGAGGGGACTGAATATGAAGGAAAAGTTCCGGAAGTTTCTGGTTTCCCTGAAGCGGAAGCCCCATATGATTCCCCTGGTGGTGCTGGTGGTTGCCTTTGTGATTTACTCCCTGCGCCTGACGGTGATCTCCAATACCACCGCCCGCATTCAGGGCCCCAACATGGGGCTGTGCGGCTTCGTGACCATGCTCTTCTCCATGCTGGGCCTGGTTTCCTTTGGCCGCTCCTTTCCCCATCGGAAGCCCGTCAATAAGGTCATGCTCTGCCTGACCTTCCTGCTCTTCGCCGCCGTCATCTTCGCGGATACGAAGTATATCGGCGCGGTGACCAACGCCCTGACCCGGGAGGTTGATCCCATCACCGTGACGGACCAGACTTCCTATATTACCGAGTCCGTCTCCATGCTGAAGCTCCACATCGGCGTGCTGATCGCCGGTCTGGGCCTGACCGCCCTGCTGCCGGTTTACGGGCCCATGATCAAGAAGATCAACACCAACATCGCCGTCGAAGAGAACAGGGATATGGGCACCATCGACCTGGCCGGAGACGCATGAGCCGGGAAAGACGGAAGAAGGAGCAGCAGGAGGCTGCCGACCGGGAGCGCAAAGAAGCGGCCGCGTCCTATTATGAGCTGAAAACCCAGGCCGTGGAAGATCTGGTCTCCGCTAACGAGGAGAACTCTCCCCCCGTGTCCCGGGAGGAAATCCGGAAGTATACCTCCCGGAGCAGGCTCAAAGTAGCGGACTGGGTAAAGCTCCTGGCCATCAAATGGTGGTTCGCCGCGGCGGTCTGTTTCTTCTTCATCTGGGGCCTGGGAACCTACGTTCCCCATACGCTGGATCTGCTGGTCATCACCGGCGTGTCCCTGGGCTTTGTGACGGATCTGCTGACCAACAACGTGCTGCGGTTCATCGCCCCCACCAAGGGCGCCAACGACCGGTGGATGATGTATCCGAAAAAAGGGTTCATCAGCCTGCCGCTGAACCTGCTGCACGCGGGCGTGGTCCTGTTCCTGGTCTATACGGCCTATAACGCCCTGAATGTCCTGATCATCTCCCTGGGCGGACTGGAGGCCGACGCCGTTCCCCTCGGGGTGGAGCCGATCCTCTTCGGCCTTCTGTATCTGGGGTTTGACATGCTGCTGATCACCCTGAAGCACGTGGCGCAAAACATGCTTCGGGATGCTGAAAAGAAAGCGGGCAGCGCCGGAAACCGGCCTGTCCGGAAGTAAGACACCTTTTGTTCGCGGTCTCTGCCGGAGAGCGCGGCTGACCAAACAGTGATCCGATCCGCAAAGGACGGACAGGAGGAGGAGCTTCCATGGCCTATATATCGCTGCGGGATATCAACAAGATCTACCCGAACGGATACCATGCGGTGCATAATTTCAATCTGGACATCGAAAAGGGTGAGTTCATCATCTTCGTCGGCCCCTCCGGCTGCGGAAAATCCACCACCCTGCGGATGATCGCAGGCCTGGAGGATATCTCCAAGGGTGAGTTCCTGATTAATGGCCAGCGGGCCAACGAGTGGGGCCCTCAGCAGCGGGAAATCGCCATGGTATTCCAGTCCTATGCCCTTTATCCCCAGATGACGGTATTCGATAACATCGCCTTCGGCCTGGAGCTGATGGGCGTGGATGAGGAAGAGATTGAAGCCCGCGTTAAGAAAACCGCGGCCATCCTGGGCCTGACGGATTATCTGGACCGGCTGCCCCGGGCGCTGTCCGGCGGACAGCGCCAGCGTGTCGCCATCGGCCGGGCCATCATTCGGAAGGTGGGCATCTTCCTGATGGACGAGCCCCTGTCCAACCTGGACGCCAAGCAGCGCGTGACCATGCGGTCCGAAATCGCGCAGATTCACCAGTCCACCGGCGCCACCACCATTTACGTCACCCATGACCAGACTGAGGCCATGACCTTGGCGGACCGGATCGTCGTCATGAAGGACGGATACGTCCAGCAGATCGGCACGCCCAAGGAGCTGTACTTCAATCCCGTGAACGTCTTCGTCGCCGGGTTCATCGGCGAGCCCCCCATGAACTTCATCCGGGGCCAGGTGCAAGGCGGCGCCATCGCCTTCGGCGACAATAAGCTGCCCGTGGCCGAAAAGCTGGGCGGCAAGGCAGCCTCCTACGAAGGCAAGGACATCGTCTTCGGCTTCCGTCCGGAAGCGATCTCCATCCAGAAGCCCCAGGAGCCGGCCCTGACCCTGACGGCCCAGGTGGAGTTGACGGAAATGCTGGGCGACAACGCCAACGTCTATATCGACGCAAAGGGCCAGAAGGCCATCCTGAAGGTGACCCCTCACGAGATTCCCGCCATGGATGAAGCCCTGACCTTCTATCTTCCCACCGAGCAGATCTACCTCTTTGACGGGGAAACGGAAAAGGTGCTGTAAGCCCTCTCCTCCCCCATTCAAAATGTTCATTCCGCGGAGCGTCCATCGGACGCTCCGTTTTTATTTCCGGAATGCATGGTGATCGCAGCATTTTCCGGCCGCAGGGTGCCTGGACAGCGCTCGCCCTGATCTCTCATGAACGATCCCCAGCTGGCCTCCGTTTCCTTCTCCGACGGCCAGAAGCTCTTCGACGATATGCTGGAGAATCAGCGAGCCTGGCTCCCGAAGGAATGGTTCGCCTGATCCTTTTCCTGAAAAAATACGCTGATCCCCTTTCCTGAAAAATTCGCTCTTGACGGAAGGCTCATCCCGTGATAAAATATCTTTCGCTGGTTGAACCTGGAGCGATGGCCGAGCGGTTGAAGGCGCTGGTCTTGAAAACCAGTGATACCGAAAGGTACCGGGGGTTC
>CADBTC010000223.1 GCA_902797445.1 uncultured Eubacteriales bacterium
CCGCCCGGTATTCCATGCCGGTGGCGACCAGCGGCGCTTCGGGCACCAGCAGCGGCACCGCCTGGCGCTGCATGTTGGAGCCCATCAAGGCGCGGGTGGCGTCGTCGCTCTCCAGGAAGGGAACCATGGCCGTCGCCACGGAAACCACCTGCCGGGGGCTCACGTCGATATAGTCCACCTGGGACACGGGGCTTTCGATGATCTCCGTCTTGTCCCGCACGGTGATCCGGTCGTGCACAAAGGTCCCGTCCTCGTTGATGGGCTCATTGGCAGCCGCGATGCGGTAATTGTCTTCCTCGTCGGCGGTCATGTAGCGGATTTCGTCCGTCACCCTCCCCGCTTCCTTGTCCACCCGGCGGTACGGCGCTTCAATAAACCCGTACTGATTGATCCGGGCATAGGTGGCCAGGGAGCCGATCAGGCCGATGTTCGGGCCTTCAGGCGTCTCGATGGGGCAGATGCGCGCATAGTGGCTGTAGTGCACGTCGCGCACCTCGAAGGAGGCCCGGTCCCGGTTCAGACCGCCGGGGCCCAAGGCGCTCAGCCGGCGCTTGTGAGTCAGCTCCGCCAGGGGATTGGGCTGGTCCATGAACTGGCTCAGCTGGGAGGAGCCGAAGAATTCCTTGATGGCCGCGGACACGGGCCGGATGTTGATCAGATCGCCGGGCTTCATGTCGCCGGCGTCCTGGATGCTCATCCGCTCCCGGACCACCCGCTCCAGCCGGCTCAGGCCGATGCGGATCTGGTTCTGCAGCAGCTCGCCCACGGACCGCAGCCGCCGGTTCCCCAGATGGTCGATATCGTCGGTCTTCCCCACGCCGTAGGGCAGGGACAGCAGATAGCTGATGGAGGCGATGATATCATCGGGAATGATGTGCTTGGGCACCAGGGCGGAGAGGTTCTCGTGCACCGCATCCTTCAGCTCCTCCGGCTCCACGCTCTCCATGATGGACCGCAGGGTCGGATAGTGCACCATCTCCAGGATGCCCGCTTCCTTCGGGTCGAAGGGCAGGAAGGCTGCCGCGTCCACAAAGTGGTTGCCCACCACCCGGCGGACCTCGCCTTCCATGTTCACATCCACGGAGTTGATGCCCGCGTTCTGGATCGCCCAGGCCTGCTCCCTCGAAATGGATTCGCCTTTTTTGACCATCAGCTCCCCGGTCTGGGGGTTGATGACGTCCGCCGCCGCCTCCTGGTTTTCGATCCGGGTCGCGATGGCCAGCTTCTTGTTATACTTATAACGCCCGACCCGCATCAGGTCATAGCGCTTGGGGTCAAAGAACAGGGAGTTGAACAGATTGGTGGCGCTCTCCAGGGAGGCGGGCTCGCCCGGCTTCTGCCGCTTATAGATCTCGATCAGGCCCTCTTCCCGGGATTTGGCGTTGTCGCCCTTCTGGATGGTGGCTTCCAGGCGCGCGTCCGTGCCCAGCACGTCGAGGATCTCCTGATCCGTGCCCAGGCCCAGCGCCCGCAGAATCACGGTGATGGGCAGCTTCCGGGCCCGGTCGATCCGGACCCACAGCACGTCGTTGGAGTCCGTCTCGTACTCCAGCCAGGCGCCGCGGTTCGGGATGATCTGGGAGGAATAGAGCTCCTTGCCGGCCTTGTCGTGAACCATGTCAAAGTACACGCCGGGGGAACGGACCAGCTGGGACACGATGACCCGCTCCGCTCCGTTAATAATGAAGGTTCCATGTTCAGTCATCAGGGGGAAATCGCCCATGAAGACGTCAGACTCACGGATTTCACCGGTTTCCCGGTTCTTCAGCCTGACAAAAATCTTCAGCGGCGCGGCGTAGGTCAGATCCCGCTCCCGGCACCGGGCCACGGAATTCTTGGGTTCGTCAAGACTGTAATCCACAAACTCCAGCACCAGGTTTCCGTTGTAGTCCGTGATCGGCGAGACATCGCTCAGCACTTCCCGAAGATCCGTATCCAGAAACCGCTGATAGGAGTTCTTCTGAACTTCGATCAGGTTCGGCATCTCCAGGGCTTCGTTGATGCGCGAAAAACTCATCCGCTTCCGCAGCTTCCCCATTTGGACTTCATGTACCATGGAATTAATCACCCCTTATTCTGTCCGCCCAGTGTGTCTTGACCCGGGAATATTTTGCCTCTTGCATTTTTCCGGAAACCCGGTTACAATAGCAAAGCGCAAAAACGCACCCCAGCATCCAAACGATACTGATGCAATCATAAATTTTATCAAGAAAATGGGTGAATGTCAATCACTTTTTAAAAAATTGCATTTTTTCAGCATTTCTTCACACCGTTTTCACACAGAAAGGCGTTCATGAGCTTCAGACATCTCGTTTCTCCCAGCTTTGGCCGGCATTTCTTCTCTTCTCTGTTCCAAACAGGCCCGGCCCCCGGCCGGCGTCCGGACGAGGCGCGGGGTCGGATTCTGTCCGCTCTGGCGGTCTTTTTTCTTTTGTTTTTCTTCCTTTCGGCCCCCGCGGAAGCTGCCCCCGGCGCGCCGTCAGCGTCCGGGGCGGTGTCTGTGCCGGCTTTTCCCGCTCCGTCCGCTTCGCCGGAGACCCCGGCGCTGCCGGAGCGGGCGGTTTCGCCAGCGCCCGAAGCTTCGTCCCTGACGGATCCGGCCACTTCGACGGCCGCCGACACTTCATTCGTCCCGGATTCCTCCGCTTCCCCCGTCCCGGCGGAGACCCCTGCGCCGGCAGCGCCCCCAAAGGTC
>CADBTC010000224.1 GCA_902797445.1 uncultured Eubacteriales bacterium
ACCCGTCGAAGCCGTGCGGGACGCGGTTTCCTCATCCTGGGCGCCCAGCCTGCGCGCCATGATGCTGCCGGCGCCCTGGCCGAACATGAAGCCAACCGCCTGGATGATGCTCATGAAGCCAAAGATCACGCCGACCGCGCCGCTCTGGCTGGTGCCGAGCTGGCCGACGAAGGCCGTATCCACCAGATTGTAAATATTAGTCACCAGCATGCTGAGAATCGTCGGCACGCTCAACTGCGCGATCAGCTTCGGGATGGAGGTCTGTGTCATTCGGTTGTACTGCGTTTTCCCTGCCCTGCCGTCCCGCCTGTTATCCATGGCGTATCTGCTCCTTCCGTTTTTGCGCCTTTCGGGAAGAATCGGCATCCTCGCCGCGCGTTTCCACGCACGGTCTTCCCATGCTTTGCCCGATCAAAAGCTCCCATGGGAAAGCCCTTTGCGGCTTTCCCGTTTCATCATAACACATTCTCGCGTATTTTGTAGAAGAAAATTCACCGTCGGCAGTCATCAGCCGATTCATCCATCGAAAAGCGCATCGAAAAGCCGGGCTCCTGAAAAGCACGGCAAATGATTTATCCATGAACCGCATGACAGCTTCGGATTTCGGCACTGTCAAATCCGGAAAGCTTCCTTCCACTTTTTAAGTAGACACTTTGCCGGCTCGCATGATATAATCCGATATAACAGTTCGGGATTGCCTGGCATCATCAGGCGAGGCTGCCGAATAGAGCGGCGTATAAAATGGCATTTCCGTCGGTCTGTTATCTCTGGAGGTGGTGCTGAGATGAGCCGTTTGAAAACATCGTGGATTGTCACGGCGAACATTGCCCTGATAAGTGCCATCCTTGTTTTCGTTGTGCTGTATTCCAACGCGGAGAGAAAATCAAACTACCGTTCCCAGGTGGAGCATTTCGTCAACACGTCGGTCGCCATGGAGCAAGTGACGGGGAACTACCTGGAAGGGGAACAGGGAACCTGTGATAACTGGGCGCAGTATATTATCAGCCAGGGTCTGACGCTGGAGGAAGCAGCGGCGTATATCCGGGCCAGCCATGTAAAGGATGACGTCTCTGCGCACCTCATCGACGCGGAAACCCTGACGGGCTATTCGACCCGGGCGAAGCTGAACAGCCCGGAAGAATATGAGGTTTCCTACGCGCGGATGGAATTGTTCGGGGATGGGGCGTGGATTGCGGACCTGGGCAAGGCCATCAACATGACCCGGACCTTTACGAATCCCATGAACGGGGAACAGTCCCTGGCCTTTTGCAACCGAATCACCGTGCGGGACGCGGAAAGCGGAGAAAAGAAGGCGGCCTATCTGCTGCGCATTGTGCCCACGTCCAGTCTGGAGAAAAAGTGGGTTATCCCGAAGGAAGAGTATGGGGACGAGGATTATTCCATCATCGACACGGAGGGCAGCTATGTCATCCGGGGGCGGTCTTTTAAAAACACCAGCTTCTTTGAGTTCTACAAATCCTATAACCAGCCCGGCATCGCGGAACAAAACCGGCTGTTTTCGGATATTCTGGCCGGAACAGGCTCGTTCACCATGCAGGATTCCAGGGGCAGGGAATGCATTGTCGCCCATACGCCCATTACCGCCGCAAAAGGCCTGGTGCTGCTGAGCTTCGCGCCGGTCAGCAGTCTGCACGCGGACAGGCAAAACTGGCTCCTGATCGGAGTCGTTTCCTTCGGACTGCTGCTTCTGATGGCGACGGACTTCCTGTATATGCGTTCCGCCAATAAACAGCTTCGGGTGATGGCCAGGGAAGCCGAAGCGGCCAACAAGGCCAAAACGGATTTTCTCTCTACGATGTCCCACGATATCCGTACCCCGATGAACGCGATCATTGGTCTGACCACGATCGCCGAAAAAAAGCTGGATGACCGGCAGGCCATTGCTGACAGCCTGCGAAAGATCAGCCTGGCAGGCCATCATTTGCTGGCGCTCATCAATGATATTCTGGACATTTCCAAGGTGGAGAGCAGAAAGCTCAGCCTGAGTCCGATCACATTTTCCATCGTGGAAACCGCGGAAAACCTGGTGAACCTGTCCCAGCCCATGGTCAAGGAGAAAAACATTGTTTTCAGCTTCCGTGCCAACCGAATCGAAAAGGAGTATCTTTACGCGGATCAGCTGCGGCTGAATCAGATTTACATCAATATTCTTTCCAACGCCGTCAAGTATACCATGCCGGGC
>CADBTC010000225.1 GCA_902797445.1 uncultured Eubacteriales bacterium
ATCCCGTGCAGGCCCGCAGCAGCGAAAAATACCGCGGCGTGACAAAATAGGAATCGACAATCAAAGCTTCAGGAAAAACCTGCCGCAGCGCAGCCACCAGCCTTCCCGTCTCGCTTTCCATCTTCCGGTAGTCCGTCCCCCGAACCATCTGCTCATGCCCGTGCGCCCGGAGGATCTCCCCAAACTCCGCCCCGGCGGTCATAAAGACGGACCGGAATCCCTTCTTCCCTGCCGCGTCCGCAATGGAGATGCATCGCATGATGTGCCCCGCGCCGACGTCGCTGTTTCCGTCCGCCCGGAACAGCAAAATCCTTTCCGCCATTCAGAACCTTCTCATCCAATGATTTCCCGCAGCAGCATGAACGCTTCCGCCATGGCCATCCCCGCGTTTGTTCCCCGGTATTGTCCGAGGCTGCGCAGCCCCTCCGCGCTTCTGGGGTGGGGATACTGCGTAAACTCCGTACGGTAGCAGGCCATGGCCTGAACCTTTGCCTCCAGTGTTTCGCTGACGTCGAAATACACGTTGGGCGTAAAAGGTTCCGGATAATTGTAGTTCCATTCGGTGCTGCTCGGCGTTTCAAAGGCATAGATCCGCTTCACGCAGCAATCGCCCACCGGCCGGCAGGCGGTCAGCACCGCTTCGCAGGTGATCCGGTGATCAATGTTCAGGTCCCCGTGGTGATGGGTGAAAACCGTATCCGGCCTGTATTTTTCGATGAATCCGGAGACAATTTTCACCACGTCCAGCAGTTCCGGTCCGTCCATGCGGTTGTCCGGCAGCCCGCAGAATTCGATGCTCCGGTAGCCGATGACGTCAGCCGCCTTTCTTGCGTCCTCCTGCAGCTTTTTCAGTTCTTCCGGATCCGCGTCAGCCCGGTGATCACTGCGGGACGTGATGCCTTCGGCAAGAATCACGGCCCGCACTTCCTTCCCTTCGTTCGTAAGCCTGCGAACCGTTCCCCCGAGCCCCAGCAGTTCGTCGTCCGGATGCGCCGCAAATACCAGTACTTTTTCCATCGCTTTCAACCGTTTCCTTCGTACTCCTTATTTCTGATCCCACGTCAGTTTCCTGCCGTCCCCGTCGGTAAACAGATCAATATATTTCCGTACCATCCGCACCCCGTATTTCGGCTCAATCCGGGGCAGTTCTTCGCCGAGCAGCTGCTTGATCCGAAGATAGGGCAGGTTGATCCCGCCCATGGCGATCACGGACATGGAAGCCGCGATCCGCGGATTTGCTTCCATCACCTTCGGAATGCCGTTTTCGTCGTATTTGAAATCGAAATCGATGTTGCCGTCCAGCTTCATCGCCCGAATGATTTTCCGGCTGACGTCAAAGGCATAGGGCAGTTCCTTCAGCACGCATTCCTGCGGCGTGCTGGCTGTCACTTTGCCGCTTTCCCATCCGACGGTATAGATCGCTTCCCCGCCCCGGGCCAGCATATGAACCGAGCATTCCTCCCCGGGCAGATATTCCGTGGCCATCATCCCGACGAAATGGTCCGTCTTCCGGCACATATCGGCAAACGCTTCCAGCGTCGTCACCATGGAATTCGGCTTCTCAGTCAAAAAGATATCATACAAGTCGGCGTCCGCGTCCAGGATCCGTACGCCTCTGCTTCCGCTGGAAAACCGGATTTTGACGCATACCTTCTTTTGGGGATATCCGAGCTTTCTGCAGGCCGGTTCAATCTCGTCCGCGCGGTTGATCTCCTGAAAATCCGGCACCGGCAGCTCATGCGCCCGCATCCATTGATAAAACCCCAGCTTGTCGTTCGTGATCCGGATCACTTCTTCGGAAGGAAGCGCCACTTTGATGCCTCTCTCCTCAAACAGCGACAGGTTCTGATGAATCAGTTCCATCTCCTCGTCCATGAAGGGGAAGAAAACGTCCACATTTTCCCGGTCGCAGATCTCCAGCAGCGCCTCCAGATAGCCAAGATCGTCCAGCCGCGGCACCAGGCACGCCGTATCTACTACCTGATCCAGCGTCGAATCCACGCAGGCGTCCGCTCCGATGATCCGGATCTTCCTTTCCCCGTTATGGTGCAGGCAGTCCGCCAGCCCGGGCATGGTCTGGGTGCCCGCGGCGGTAATCAGTACGTTCAGTTCTTTTTTCATTCCTTCGTCCCCGCATCTTGTATTTCCGGCATCTCGTAGCAGCAAAGCATCTCCCCGAAGGTCTGCGCCCGCTTCACCAGGCGTGTCTCTCCGTCCTGCTGCAGCACAACCATCGGGATGTCCGGAAGGATGAACGGCGGTTTGAACACGACTGAATACCCGCCCGCGTTCCCGAAAACAACAGGATCTCCGATGGCAAAGCTCCCCGCGTAGTCGTTGAGCAGCAAGTCGTCCTCCAGGCACGTATATCCGACAAAGTCTCCGCCGGCATAGTCCGTGGACGAGCTGAACACTTTGAAGGGGAGCTTTTTATACCGCACGGTCTCCCCCGCGTTATAGAAGCTGCAGTCCAGCCCCGCGATTTTTCTTCCCTGCACCTCTTTATAGCTGACGATGGTCGCGATCAGCCACATGTACCGGGAAACCAGCGTGGCGCCCGGTTCCGTATAAAGCCACGGCTTCTTTTCGTCCTCCAGATGCCGGTAGTGCTCCGCCACCGTTCCGGCGACGGTCGCTGCGTAGTCCTCATAGGACGGCACATCGTCCCCAAACTGCTCCCGCAGTTCCGATTCCATATCGCCGTACATGCCGCTCCCAAGGTCAATATAATCCGGCGCCCCGCCGCCGAACAGCCGGTCAGCGAGGGAGAGCATCGTATCGGTTCGGGCTTTCCAGTAGCGGATGCCCCGTGCCTGGCTGATATGGCAGTGAATCCCGGCCAGTTTCAGGTTGTTCGTGTCCCGGATGTCGCGGATCAGTCGGCCGAAGGCTTCGGTGTTCGGATCCATGCCGAATCGGGAGATAAATCCCTGACCAATGTCCATGTTCACCCGGATGCCGGCCTGATAGTCCTTTTCCGGATGATTTTGGGCATATGCAATGATTCTCTCCGCTTCCTGGGGGTTGTCAATATTCAGGATCCCCTTGTCTTCGAGCAGTTCTTTCCAGCCTTCCTGCTTCCAGGGCCCGTTGTATACAATGTCCCGCCCCGCGTAGCCAAGCCTTTTGGCCAGATCGTATTCAAAATCCGATACGACCTCGGCCATGCCGCCCAGTTCATGAACTTTCCCGCAGATATACGGGGTATAGTTTGTTTTATAGGAATAGGCAATCCTGTATCTGGGATAAACCTTCCTGAAAGCGCTTTCCAGGTTCCTGTAATTCTCCGTGAAGGATGCTTCGTCGATCACATATACGGGAGACCCGTATTTCTCCCGCATCCGCTTCACAAATTCGCCGGTCAGTTCCGCCGTGCTGGTCATGATGGTCTCAGTCTCCCTGAATGTTGTATTTCTTTCGGTAGTATTCCGGCTTCACCACCGCCGGATTGCAGACTATCAGGCTGTAGGGCGGATAATACCCGGCCCGGACAATCGTGCCCGCGCCGACGACCGAATGGTGCCCGATATGCGCCCCGCCGCCGATGAAGCTGTGGGTTCCGATGTACACGTTGTTTTCAATGATGATGTCTTTCCGTTCGATCGCGTCCGCGATTCCGATGCATTTCCTGTGGGAATCGGAGCAGTTAATCGAAACAAAGGACGCGATGTCGCAGTTGTCGCCGATCACGACCCGGGCTCCCTTTGCGTATACCTCCGACATGCCCCCGATAAATACGTTCTCCCCGATCTCCGGTTCCCCGTTGATCCAGACCAGCGGATGAAAGGGGTTCTCCCGCATATCCGTCAGTTCCGCGAACATTCCCGCAAATTCTTTCTTGTCCATCGTCCTGCTCATCTCTCCAGATCGTCCCATGTGATCTGAACGTTTGCCTCCAGGTCTCTTTTGGCTTTTTTCCCTTCCACCTTGTCCCAGTCC
>CADBTC010000226.1 GCA_902797445.1 uncultured Eubacteriales bacterium
CCCTTTTCTTCCGCCAGAGTCAGCTCCGCCGCAGATACATGCAGGCACAGGCATTCTCCCCTCACCGCGCCTATCCAGTCTTCAACGGCCTGTTCCGTCATCGCTTCCGTCCAGTTTTCGAAAGAAAGAGCTTCTATTGTTTCCTTTTTTCTCTCCTGTTTCTCCGTCTCCGATATGGCAGCCGTATCGGCCTTCTGTCCCCGGGCGGGGCCATCCTTCTTCGCCGCATCGGCATTTCCGGTAATCCGGGCAATAATCGCATTCAGCCGCAGCTTTTTCAGGGCCGGAATGGCTTCCTGCCAGTCCGGCACCCGGCATTCCTCAGCTGAAAAATCAACCGGCGCGTCCCGGTGAATGGTCGCCAGTTTCTTGCAGAACCGCGCCTGATCCGCCCATGCCGCCAGCTTTTCCCCCAGCTTTCCCTTTACATCGCCTGCGTGGGCCAGCACTTCCTCCAGCGTCCCATACTGCGCCAGCAGCTTGACGGCGGTTTTATCCCCCACGCCGGGTACGCCCGGAATATTGTCGCTGCTGTCCCCGGCCAGGCCCTTCCAGTCTGTGACCTGTTCCGGGGAAAAACCATATTCCTCCATGACCTTTTCCGGGGTAAAGCGAATGGTCTCGCTGATGCCCTTGCGGGTAAACATCAGCTCCGTCCCGTTTCCCACCAGCTGCAGCGCATCCCGGTCCCCCGTCAGAAGCACGGGCGACAGCCCGGCTTCCAACCCCTTGAGTGAAAGCGTACCCAGCAGATCGTCCGCCTCCCAGCCCTGCAGCCCGAAGCGTTTTACCCCCATTTCATCCAACAGAGTCCGGATCGTATTCAGCTGCTGTTTCAGCTCCGGCGGCGTCGCCTGCCGCCCTGCCTTATAATCCGCATAGATTTCATGGCGAAACGTAGGTCCATGCTCATCAAAGCAGACTGCCAGATACCCTGCGTTCTCCTCCCGCACCGCCTTGAGCAGCATGGAGAGAAACCCGTATATGGCATTGGTATAGATCCCGTCCGCATCCATCAGGGGCAAAGCGTGAAAAGCCCGATGGATCAGACTGTTTCCATCCACAATCAAAAATGTATTTTTCATGCTGTCCTTCCTTTCTTTCCGGAACCGCTCCGGATCCGGCAGTCCCCGGGAAGTGTTTTCTATTATAAATTGTTTTCTTTTTGCTGTCCATGGTTTTCATTCTTTTCAAAGGGGCATTTTCATGTTATACTCTTTCTCGGCAGAAGAAGGAGGATCTTTTTTCGATGGCTTATACCGTGGGAGCAATATCGCTCGGATGTAATAAAAATCGGGTGGATACGGAAACCGCTCTGGGAATTCTGCGGGACAGCGGCTATGCGCTGACCGCCGATCCGGAAAAAGCGGACATTCTGCTGGTCAATACCTGCGGGTTTATCGACCCGGCCAAGGAGGAATCCATCAATACCATCCTGGAGATGGCCGAATATAAGCAGACCGGCCGATGCCGCCTGCTGGTTGTGACCGGATGCCTGGCCCAGCGGTATGAGAAGGATCTGTTAAAAGAGCTGCCTGAAATAGATCTGCTGCTGGGGGTTAACCAATATCGGGCTCTGCCGGAGATGATCGAAAAGGCGCTTTCCGGCAGAAAACTGCATGCCTGCCAGGACGATCTGTCTTATTATGAACAGAAGCGTGTGTTAACAACGCCTTTCTATTCCGCCTATCTCCGCATCGGTGAGGGATGTTCCAACCGCTGCACCTTCTGCGCCATTCCCCTGATCCGTGGCCCTTACCGCAGCCGCGATAAGACCGCGATCCTGACTGAAGCGAAGGACCTGACAGCGCATGGCGTACGGGAACTCATTCTTGTCGCCCAGGATACCACCAGATGGGGCACGGACAAGGGCGGAAAATCCCGTCTGCCGGAGCTGATGCGGGAGATATCCGCTCTGCCCGGGGTGGACTGGCTGCGGGTGCTTTACTGCTACCCGGACGAAACCAGCGAGGAACTGCTGGACCTGTTGGCAGACACGCCCAATATCTGCCCTTACCTCGATATTCCGATTCAGCACATTAACAGCCAGGTGCTCCGCCGAATGCACCGACTGGGCACCAGGGAAGATATTCTCCGGTGCGTAGAGGGTGCAAAAAAGCGCGGCCTCACCATCCGCACCACTGTCATGACCGGATTTCCCGGGGAAACAGAAGCCCAGTTCCAGGAACTGCTGGATCTGGTTCAGGAGACAGAGTTTGACCGGCTTGGCGCCTTTGCTTATTCTCCAGAAGAGGGGACGCCTGCGGCAAAGCTGCCGGATCAGATTCCGGAAGATATCAAGCAGGAACGGCTGGATCGGATCATGACGGCACAAAATGCGATTTCGCTGAAGCGAAACCTTCTGCGCATCGGTAAGACGGAAAAGGTTCTGGTAACCGACCTGCGGGAGGACGGCGTAGGCCTCGGACGCAGCAGCCGGGAAGCCCCGGAGACCGATGGGGAAATTCTTTTCCGCTTCCATCACACCCCCCCTGAAATCGGTTCTTTTATTCAAGTACGCATCACCGAAGCCGAGGCCTATGATTTGATAGGAGAAATGCAATGAACTGGCCGAATCGTTTAAGCCTGATCAGGGTATTCTGTATTCCGGTTATGACTGCCCTGCTGTACATGCCTGGTTCCGCAGCAAAATGGACCGCCGCCGCGGTTTTCGCCCTTGCCTGCCTGACAGACTTTCTGGACGGACATCTGGCCCGAAAAAATAACTGGGTCACGGACTTTGGAAAATTCATTGATCCGGTGGCCGACAAACTGCTGGTGCTGTCCGCTCTTGTGATGCTGGTTTGGATGCGTCTGGTACCCGCCTGGATGCTGATCGTGATTCTGGCCCGGGAGCTGAGCGTGGACGGGCTGCGGCTCATCGCCATGACAAAGGGACAGGTCATCGCGGCAGGCCCTTTGGGAAAAATAAAAACCTTCAGCCAGATGCTGGTCATCCTTGGGCTGCTGATTCTGCGCCTCCCCCTGTTTTCCACCTGGTATGGTATTCTCGCCGGCATCTGGATTACGGGCATCACCCTTTACAGCGGGGTGGATTACTTCCGGCGGAATCCGGATGTGTTTCGCTGAAAAGCCCGCGGCATATATTGTCTGCCTTCAGTACGTTTTCCACGGATTGGTTTTCCACAGGGTGTGAATTCCTTGCGTTTTGTGGAAAAGCAGACAGCCCGAAATGCACGAACCGTGGAACGTTTCCCTTCGTCGGATCCAAAAACCGCTCTTTGGCATCCAGCAAGCGTTCTTTTTTATGGTCGGCAGTGCACTTCCTGTGGATAATCCTTCAGGTTTTCCACAAAATGCACAATGGTAAAACCCTTATTTTTCAAGGGCTGCCAAAGTTATCCACTATTTTCACACCCCCTACGATAACGACGGTATATTATTTATTTTATATATAATAGTATCAGCGGGTTCAGCCCGCAGGATGAAAGGACGGCAAATTCGATGAAAATTTCCATGAATACGCAGGATCTTCTGGAAGGGTTAAATACCGTAACCAGAGCACTGGCTGCAAGACCGCCGAAACAGATACTGGAGGGTGTACTGATTTCCGCACAGGATGGGAGAATTGTGCTGACCTGTTCAGACGGTTCTCTTTCCATCGAATACACGAACGCCGCGGACATCCAGGAGGAAGGAGAGGTCGTACTGCCCGGCCGCCTGCTGACGGATCTGATTCGGAAATTACCTGCCGGGACCGTGGAAATCAGCGTCATGAACCAGCGCCTTGCGCAGATCAGATGCCAGAAAACAAAGAGCAATCTGTCAGTCATGCGCGCGGATGAATTTCCTGAAAGCAAGCGGATGAAGGCGGGGACGGAAATTAAGATTCCGCAGAACAAGCTGAAGGAAATGATTTCTCACGTGGTTTTTGCCATTGCAACGGATGAAAGCCGGCCGATCCTGACGGGATGCCTGCTGGAGGTAAGCCGCAATGAAGCGCGCATGGTGGCGCTGGACGGATTCCGTCTGGCTATGCAGAAAGCGTTCCAGCCCTTCGATCTTCCGGACGGAAAAGACATGATCAGCGCGGTGATACCCGGAAAGGTGCTCACGGAGCTGAGCCGGATACTGCAGGATGACGATTCCTATTGTCAGATGCGGATGGATCAGGGGCGGATGGAATGCGTATTTTCCAATATCCGCCTCAGTTCTGTCCTGCTGGCGGGCGAGTTTATCGATTATCGGCGCATTCTTCCCGCAAGCTTCAAGACCCAGGCAAGGGCGGACAGAATGGCGGTGCAGGATGCCATTGACCGGGCCAGCCTGATGGCCCGGGAAGGGAAGAACAATCTGATCAGAATGAGCTTTCGTCCCGGCGTACTGAAAATCTCCTCCAATGCCGAACTGGGGGATGTGGAAGAAGAAATCGAGGCGGATCTGATCGGTGAAAATGTGGATATTGCTTTTAATGCGCGATATCTAATCGATGTGATCCGGAATGACACCGAAGATGAGCTGCATATGCATTTTAATTCCAGCGTCAGCCCCTGTGTGGTCACGCCAAAGGATGGGGATTCCTTCCTTTATCTGATTCTGCCGGTTCGGGTTTTCCAGTAATCGGGAAGAAGACTGCGGTCCGGGAGAGAATCTTTGTGAATGAATGAAAAACAGCGCGCGAAGCAACCGCGCTGTTTTTCATGGAAAGGAATGCTTTCATGATTATAGAAAAGATCGAGCTGAATTACTTTCGGAATTACGAACATCTTTCCTTTGAGCCCCATGAAGGCATCAACCTTTTCTTCGGAAAGAACGGGTCCGGAAAGACAAATCTGCTGGAAGCCATTCACTATTGCGCGCTTGGAAAGAGTCACAGGGTCAGTCAGGACGCCCCGGTTATCTTTGCGGGAGAAAAATCCGGCAGCTGTTCGGTTTCGGTCCGTGGAAAATGGGGAAAAAGCGAAATCGGCGTCCGGCTGCAGCAGGGGGAAGCCCGCGGAAAGTCGGTATCCATCGATCGAAAAAAGGTCACAAAGCTTTCGGAAATGATGGGCGTGCTGCGGTGTGTCATTTTCAGCCCGGAGGATCTGAATCTGATAAAGGAGGGTCCATCGGATCGAAGGCGATTTTTAGATATGATGATCAGCCAGATCAGCCGCTCGTACTTTGTTGCGCTGCAGCAGTACCGGCTGGCGATGGAGCAGAGAAACGCGATTCTGCGGAACAGCCGGGCTTTGCAGCAGGCGCCGGATCCGATGATTGAGGATTTCGAGGCGTCGATGGCGGATCAGGCGGGTGTGATTTATCGCGAGCGAAAAAGAATAATCTCGATGATGGCAGAAAGATGCGGCGACATCTATCAGGAGATCTGCGGGAAAAAAGACGAAACATTCCGCGTGCAGTATCACAGTTTTTTAAAAAAGGAGGAAAATCCCGCGGAACTTATGCGGATGCTTCGGGAAAGCCGCCTGGATGACCAGCGTCAGGGACTTACCTCCGTGGGTCCGCATCGGGATGACCTGATGCTGTCTTTGAACACAAAATCCATGAAGATGTTTGCGTCTCAGGGACAGATGCGGACTGCCGCCTTAGCCTTAAAGCTTTCCCAGCTGCATATCCTGACGGAGATCAGTGGGGAAAGCCCCGTGCTGCTGCTGGATGATGTGATGAGCGAGCTGGATCTGCAGAGGAGAATGAATCTGCTTCGGGATATTGGATCCATTCAGACCTTTATTACTTTTTCCGACGAGGGGGATCTGGATGCTTCCCAGCAGTATCGAACATATGCCGTGCATTCCGCCGAAGGAAAAGCAGACATAGAAGAGATCAAGTCCGGCCCGGAGATGGTGCGGGCCATGCTGACGGAACCGGATTTCTCCTGATTGTTTCACGTGAAACAGTGATTGTTTGCATGACAGATGCGTGTAAAATAATCAACAGGATATTCACAGGCATGAAAGCCTTATATCATAAGGATTTCAGGAAGTTTTCCACAAAAAACTGTGAATAAAGATTCGATTTTCCACAGTTTGGAAAACCCGTTTGAAATCTTGATTTCTGAAAGGGTTGTGGATGAGCTGTGGAAAAAATAAAATTGAAAAAGGAAGAAAGTGATCCAAAAAAAGCGTAAAAGAATATTCTAAAGATAAAAGACCAGGTTAGCAGGATAAAAGGAGTAATGAAATATCCCAATCCATAACCTGACAGAAAAGAAAATGGCGCGACCGAAATCACGCCATTTTTCATAAAGATACCTGTTTTGTTCATTGCAACTTTTCCTGTGCTGCCGGGTAAGACGTATGGGCCCATATAGATGTTTTAAAAAACCTTCACCAGCAGCAGTTTTCCGCTTCCAACTGTCACAACTGCCGTTTGGCCAGGAAGAACCTCATTACTGATGCCGTATTGATAATCGCTCCGGATGGCTGCGTTCTTCAGGGGATATTTTGCGCCGGTGATTGTAACCTCCTCCGCGGTCCCGCTGACGTTGAGCAGAGAAAAATAAGCAAACGAGGCATCAATCTCAGTTGGTCCATCTGATACGATTTCCATTTCTGAGTAATCATCCAGAATGCTGGCTTTTTTTCCCTGTTCATTCAGCCACAGCAGCAGACCGATATTGCCGAAAGTATGGTCGAAACGCCCTCCTACGACGCCGATCAGCAGATATTCTTCAAATCCCCGCCGTACGGCTTCCCGGGCAGCGTAAACCGTATCCGTGTCGTCTTTTTCCCTGGGCAGCACGATGGTTTCCGTCCTGGTCTCCGGCCGCTGGTGAGAGTCAAAATCCCCAACGATCAGGTCCGGCTGCAGGTCCAGCTGTTCCGCATATTTGAGACCGCTGTCACAGCAGATAATGAAATCATCCTCCCGCAGGCTGCGGCGGATTCGCTCCATGTCAGACATGTCCGCTCCGCCGAAAATCACGCACCGATTCAATATCTGTTTACTCCTTTCCTTTGTCAGATGGAACGATTTGAGGTCTGCTGAGGCCTGTCGCATGTCGTTTCATCGATTCTTTCAGGTTCCTTTTTCCGTGATATCGAAAACGGGGGCTGTCCGCTTGATTCGGAAGCCCCCGTGTACTTTGAATAGGAATACGCAGTAGGGATGCTTCGCTGCCTTATCCGGCGGCATTTGACGTATGCATCGCTTCCTGCAGAATATCCCGGATTTGCCTTTTATAGGCGGCGAATTCAGGCATCAGGTTAAAATCCTGCCGAGCGTTACGGGGACGATCCACCTGGATCTCGTGATGTATTTCTCCAGGGCTTCCCGTCAGCAGATAAATCCGGTCGGACAGAAGAATGGCTTCATCCACATCGTGGGTAATCAGCACGGTGGAGAGCCCCATTCTGCTCATGATTTCCAGATACCAGGCGTGCAGCTGTTCCCGGGTTATCATATCCAGGGCTGAAAACGGCTCGTCCAGCAAAATGACGCCCTGAGATCCAAGATACGTTCGCAGCAGCGCGGCCCGCTGCCGCATACCGCCGGACAATTGGGAAGGATATTGCATCTGCGTTCCTTCCAGATCAAAATCCCGGAAGTAGGGTTCTGCCCGTTTCCGGGCCGCCTCTTTTTTCATTCCCCGGATGATCAGGGGCAGTGCTACATTGTCGATCACCCGTTTATGTTCCAGCAGCAGGTCCTTCTGAAGCATATAGCTGATATGTCCGGGCTGACCGGTGATCTCAGCGCCGGAGAGATGGACACTGCCGGAATCCGGCCGGATCAGGCCGGAGAGGATATTCAGAAGGGTGGTTTTTCCGGATCCGCTCAGTCCCAGCAGCGAAACCATTTCTCCCTCTTCCAGATGTATGCTGATATCCCGAAGAATCATTCGTCCGGAGTAGGATTTGCTGATATTATCGGTTCGGAGCAGTTCCATCCGTCTCACTCCCCGGAGAGATAGTCGTTGCTGAAGCCCATTCCGGTCAGATCGTGACTCGTCAGTCCGTTGGCGTTCAGCCAGGAATAGAAGCCGTTCCAGCGATCCGCATTGACGATCCCCCAGTCTGCGGCGTCTGCGATATACTTGTCCGCGAGCCATCGCTGGCTGGCGACCACCAGATCCCGGGAATCCCGCAGAGACCCCGTGGTATCCCCTTCGATCAGCATATCCGCGGCTTCTTCCGGATGCTCGATGGCATACCGGTATCCCTTTTCCGTCGCGGCCAGGAAAGCCCGGGCAGTATCCGGATGATCCTTCAGAAAATCATTGTTGGCCAGTATGACGGGGGTGTAGTAATCCAGGTCGCTGCTCAGGGAAGCGAAATCCCAATAGCCGCACTTCACGTCGCTCAGCTCAGCGTTGACGCCGCTCCAGCCGTAGAAAATCCACACCGCGTCGATCTGATGCGCGGCCAGCGCGGCGGGTTCATCCGTTACATTGTTGGGAATCAGCTTCAGTTTGCTGAAGTCTGCCCCTTCCTTTTCCATGCAGTAGCGGAGCATGGCCAGCTCGATGGGGCTGTCCCAGGTGGCATAGACCCGGTTCTCCATCTCCTTCGCGGAGGTGATTCCGTCTTCCGCCCGGGAAAGAATGCCGGAGGTGTTATGCTGAATCAGGGCCGCGACCGATGTAACGCCCAGGGGCTGCTCCAGATCCAGGGAAGCGGCCATGGTATCCTGGGCGTCCACGGCGAATTGAGCCTGACCGGCAGCGCACATGAGGAGCGCGCCGTTTTCCGGGGGCTGCACGATTTGCACATCCAGTCCGGCTTCCTGATAATATCCAAGGGCCTGGGCGACATAGACCCCTGTGTGATTGGTATTGGGCGTCCAGTCCAGGCAAAAAGTAATCTTTGTCAGGTTTTCTGATTCAGCAACAGAGCAGGATAGAGCAGCAGCCAGCGTCAGGGCCAGCAGCAGGGCCAGGATTTTCTTCATCTTCTTTTACCTCTTTTCAAATGAAATCACATAATCGGCAGGCGCAGGCAGGTTTTCAAACTTTGTTGAGGGTTTAGGCTGTACGCCGCTGTGTGCCGTCCGTTTCTTTCCGGTATTTCAGCCAGGGCATGGCCGCGCTTTTGATCATACTTACCAGCTTCATGAGCAGGAGACTGACGATTACGATCAGCAGAATGACCGCAAACATCTTGTCGAAAGCGTATGCCTTCCGAACCCGGGTCATATATACGCCCAGGCCTTCAAAACCGCCCAGCCATTCTGAAATCACTGCTCCTACTACCGCGTAGGAGGCGGAAACCCGCAGTCCGGAAAAAAAGAAGGGCAGGGAGGCGGGGATCTTCACGTGGCGGAAGATCTGCCACCGGGTGGCGTTCATGGACCGCAGCAGCGCGACGGCATCCGGATCCACGCTTTTGAATCCGTCCAGCAGGCCGACCGCGACCGGGAAAAAGGTCGTGATGACCACCAGTGTAATCTTCGGCGCCATGCCGAAACCCATCCAGAGCACCAGCAGCGGCGCAATAGCGATGGTGGGAATGGTTTGCGTGACCACCAGCAGGGGCAGCACCGCCTTCTCCAGCATGCCGAACCGATCCATTGCGCAGGCAAGCCCGAAAGCGAGCAGGACACCGATGATCAGACCATAGACAGCTTCCTGGATGGAAACCCAGGCGTGGGTCATCAGGTTGGGAAAATCCCGGACGAGAGCGGATATCATATCCCAGGGGGAAGGCAGCATGTATCCGGGGATAATCCCGGAAGCGGAAAGCCCCCACCAGATCAGAAGAATCAGGGCGAAGGCGCCCGCTGGAAGCAGTTTATCCCTGATATTTTCCGATCTTCTTTTCAATGGATAGGACCTCACCTTCCGGCTTATAGGAAACCTTGATATATGCCGCGACAGAGGGCGCGCCGGCCCGGATAGCGATATGCTGGCATTCCTTGACGATGTCCATCAGCTCGTCATAGGGGCCCTCGATGGTGGTTTCAAATGGGCCGACGAAATAATTGTATCCTGTTCCCGCAATGTAGGCGATGACCTCATCCACGATGCGGCACAGTTCCTCATCGTCCAAAACGCCGGGTAAACTCTGAATGGCAACGCTTGCTTCCATTTTTTTCCTCTCCTTTTATGTTTATCAGGGTATAAAAAGAATCCGGCACCGGGGGAGGCCCGCCGTGCCGGATTCCGAAACAACAGATGAATAAACTCGCTTCCCTACGCCGGCATTAACCGGATCAGGTATTGAG
>CADBTC010000227.1 GCA_902797445.1 uncultured Eubacteriales bacterium
CAGGAACACATATCCAAACCAGCCTGTCAGCGTCAGCCCGGCCACAGCCAGCTGCATCTGCCAGATGGCGGAGAAGGTCCGATCCAGCTCCTGCCGGTTATCCCGCACTCTGGCCACGGCCCGGACGCCGTAGTCGTTCAGGCCCAGCATCCCGATGAGGCAGAAGATATAGGAAACGCTCCATGCATGGGAATAGAGGCCGACCCCGTCGGTCCCCACCGTGCGGGCCAGATAAGGGGCTGTGGCCAGGGGAAGCAGCACGGAAAAAAGCCGGTAGGCCATGTTGTAGAAGGTGTTCTTTCTGGTATTCGATGCCACGGCGTATGCCGCTCCTCTCATAAAAACGTCCCGCCGGTGGACGCACCGCCGGCGGGCATCAAAGAAGGGTTCAGAGACCCAGCAGCGCCTTGGCGATGCCGAAATAAACCAGCAGGCTCAGGGCGTCCACGATGGTCGTAATAAAGGGGCTGGCCATGACCGCCGGGTCGAACCCCAGGCGTTTGGCGATCATGGGCAGCGTACAGCCCACCACCTTGGCGCAGAGAATGGTGATCGCCATCGTCAGGCAGACCACTGCGGCCACCATCACCGTAATGTCCGGATTACCGAGCAGCAGCCGGTCAACTAGGATGATTTTGCCGAAGCAGAGCACTGCCAGCGCCAGTCCGCACAGCACTGCCGTCCGGACTTCCTTCCAGATCACCTTTGGCAGCTCGCTGAATTCCAGCTCGCCCAGGCTCAGGGCACGGATGACCGTCACCGAGCTCTGGGATCCGGAGTTACCGCCCGTATCCATCAGCATGGGGATAAACGCGGTCAGGGCGACCTGCGCTGCCAGGGCCGCTTCAAAGCTGGTGATGATCAGGCCCGTAAACGTGGCGGAAACCATCAGCAGGGCCAGCCAGGGAATCCTGTGCTTAAACAGATCCCAGGGTGTGGACTTCAGATAGGTCTTGTCGCTGGGCGTCATACCGGCCATGATTTCCATGTCCTCGGTCGTCTCGTCCTCCATGACGTCCATGGCGTCGTCGAAGGTGACGATCCCAACCATCCGGTTATCGCTGTCCAGCACGGGAATGGCCAGCAGGTTGTATTTGCTCATCATCCGGGCGACTTCTTCCTGGTCGGTATGGGTGTTGACCGTGACGAGGCCGGAGCCGCTCTCCATGATGCTGTCAATGGTCTGCATATCGGAGGGCGCCAGCAGCAGGCTCTTGACGGAAACCGTGCCGATCAGCAATCGGTTTTTCAGCACATAACAGGTGTAGATGGTTTCCTTATCCACGCCCGTCCGCCGGATGCGGAGGATGGCGTCCCCGACGGTCATGTTCGGATTAAGGGCCACGTACTCCGTGGTCATCACAGACCCGGCGGAATTTTCGGGATACTGAAGGATTTCGTTGATCTCCTTGCGCATCTGGGGATCGCTCTGGGCCAGAATCCGCTGCACCACGTTGGCGGGCATCTCCTCGACGATGTCCACCGCGTCGTCCACGTAGAGCTCGGCCATAACCTGCTTCAGCTCGCTGTCGCTGATGCCCCGGATCAGGGCTTCCTGTTCCTCGGGCTCCATTTCCACGAAGCTTTCCGCCGCCAGCTCCTTGGGCAGCAGGCGAAAGAGCAGCGGCATCTGCTCCGGTTCGCATGCGGCAAAGACGGCAGCCACGTCCGGGGGATTCATGGTCACCAGAATGTCCCGGACAGTGGCGTATTTTTTGTCTTTTAAGAGAACCTGCAGGGTATTTTCAATGCGAACATTATGCTCCGTCATGCTTTTTCCTCCTCTTTTAGAAATTGATGAGGAATCCCCTCCTTATGACAAGGGGAACCCCTCGCCGACATGCGCGGCGAAATGGGGGAGCAGGCATACGGGTCAGGCAAAAGAAACACAGGCACGAAAACACCCGTCGACAGGGCAAAGCCTTGCCGACGGAACGACGCGCCTCATGCGAATATCACAGGTGGAACGGGAACGCCATGGCGCTCAGGTCCCGCCGACTTCGCCCAACCGGCACGCCGCTGCTACTCCCAGCGTCCATGACATTTCCTCCTTTTTCGTTTTTCCGGGGACGAAAATCGCCCCATCGGATTCGCTGTCATTATACCGAAAAAAACATGCAAAAGTCAACGCCGGAATACGGGAAATTCATCGAAAAAAACAGCAGAAAAAAAGGACCGGCACAACCAGGCGATCTGCGCCTTTTTTCGCATTTCCGGCTTTACAAAACAGAAAAGTTTTGATAAGATATTCAGCGGTTCAAATGAACCGCCGGCGCAGGCGACCGACGCTCCAACGGCGATCCGGGCTGGCGGCGATTGAATCAGAAAGTAAAACGGAGGAATGAAGAAATGACTAAGGCTGAAATCATCGCCGAATATGCCATGCATGAAGGCGATACCGGATCCCCTGAGGTGCAGATTGCGCTGCTGACCGATCGGATTAACCATCTGAACGAGCACCTGAAGGCGAACAAAAACGACCATCACTCCAACCGCGGGCTGCTGCTGATGGTTGGCCGCCGCCGCAATATGCTGGAATACCTGAAGAAGACCGATATCGAGCGGTACCGTTCTCTGATCGCCCGGCTGAACCTGCGTAAGTAAGGACAGCGGAACGGGGTCTCGGGCATTCCGGAAGGGGTTCTGCGTCCTCTCCTGCGGGGGGCGCGGTACTGAACGTCAAAGCCGCCGGAGGAGGGGTCTTCCGGCGGCTTTGATCGCAATCGCGGCTTTTTCCCCCAAAATGGAAGCCTTCTGAGTGATGCCTGGGCGGGTATGAGGCGAGACGCTGGCCAAAATGGTCGGAGGCGTCCGCGGATGGAACCCGGGTCGGTTCTGAGGCTGCCGTATCCCTTGGAGCGGGGAGAGGCGGGCCGGAAAGCCGGATAGAAAGACAGATCGGACGCCGGCGGAAACCCGCCAGCCGGGGAATCGTATGTTATCCCTTGAAAATCCCTTTCAAAGCGGGGTTTTCATATGATAGCATACGGGCCTCCGGCCAAAGAAGAAAGAACGAAGAGAGAAGAGCGAAAGAGCAGAAGGAGAAAAGCAAGAATGGAATCCAAATGCTATTCCATGGACCTGGCCGGCAAAAAGCTGACGCTGGAATTCGGCCGGTACTGTGAACAGGCCAACGGTTCCGTCTGGGTGCACCTGGGCGACACCGTGGTGATGGTCAATGCGACGATGGCGCCCACCCCGCGGGAAGGCGTGGACTTCTTCCCCCTGGCGGTGGACGTGGAAGAAAAGCAGTATTCCGTGGGCAAGATCCCCGGCGGATTCATCAAGCGGGAAGGCCGGCCCACCGACAAGGCGACGCTGACCTGCCGGCTGATCGACCGGCCGCTGCGCCCCCTGTTCAACAAGGGTATGCGCAACGACGTGCAGGTGGTCGTTACCGTGCTGAGCGTGGAGCAGGACGTGCCGCCGGAAATCCCGGCCATGATCGGTTCCTCCATCGCCCTGGCGGTTTCAGATATTCCGTGGAACGGCCCCACCGGCGCGGTGCTGGTTGGCCGGGTGAACGGACAGTTTGTGATCTGCCCTGACGAAGCGCAGCGCGCAGAGAGCGATCTGAGCCTGTATGTGGCGGGAACGGAAGAAGCGATCATGATGGTGGAAGCCGGCGCCAAGGAGCTGAGCGAGGACACCATGCTGGATGCCATCCTTTTCGGTCACGAAGAGATCAAGAAGCTGGTGGCTTTCCAGAAGCAGATCGTCGCCGAGATCGGCAAGGAAAAGAAGGTCGTGCCCCTGATCACCACCGGGGACGACATCAAGGCCGCGGTCCGGGCGTTCGCGCTGGACAAGTGCAAGTGGGTCTACGAGACCTTCGAGCGCAAGGAACGGCAGACCCGGGAGGCCCAGGTAAAGGAAGAAACCCTGGCCGCTCTCAGCGAGCAGTTCCCGGAGCGGGAGAGCGAAATCGAGGACGCTCTGTACTACCTGAATAAGGAAGTCATGCGGGCGAAGATCCTCAATGAAGGCATTCGTCCTGACGGGCGCAAGGTGACCGAGATCCGGCCCATCTGGTGCGACGTGGGCGTGCTGCCCCGGACCCATGGCTCCGCGATTTTCACCCGCGGACAGACCCAGGCCCTGACGGTGACCACCCTGGGGACCGTGTCCGAGGGACAGACCCTGGACGGACTGAGCACCAGCGAGACCTTCAAGCGCTATATCCACCAGTATAACATGCCCCCGTACGCCACCGGCGAAGCAGGCCGCATGAAGAGCCCCGGCCGGCGCGAAATCGGCCACGGCGCCATGGCGGAGCGGGCCCTGCTGCCCGTGATTCCCTCCGAGGAAGAGTTCCCCTATGCCATGCGGCTGGTGAGCGAAATCCTCAGCTCCAACGGATCCTCCTCCATGGCTTCCGTGTGCGGCAGCACCCTGAGCCTGATGGACGCGGGCGTTCCGATTACCGCGCCGGTGGCCGGTGTGGCCATGGGTCTGATCACCGATCAGGAGAGCGGCAAGCTGGCGGTCCTGACGGACATCCAGGGTCTGGAAGACTTCCTGGGCGACATGGACTTCAAAGTCGCCGGCACCATGAACGGCATCACCGCCATCCAGATGGATATCAAGATCAAAGGCATCAACCGCGAGATCCTCTCCAGGGCTCTTTCCCAGGCCCTGGACGGCAGGATGCACATCCGGAAGAGCATGCTGTATACCCTGCCCCAGCCGAGGGAGCACCTGAGCCCCTGGGCCCCCAAGATCATCCA
>CADBTC010000228.1 GCA_902797445.1 uncultured Eubacteriales bacterium
CTGGGCATGACGCCGGACAAACCGACGCGCAAGAGCGCCCGCGTGGTCGGCGACGTGCTGGGTAAATTCCATCCCCACGGGGATTCCTCCGTATACGACGCCATGGTCCGCCTGGCGCAGCCCTTCAACATCCGCTATCCCCTGATCGAGGGGCAGGGCAACTTCGGGTCCGTGGACGGGGACGGGGCGGCTGCCATGCGGTATACCGAAGCCCGGCTGCAGAAGCTGACCATGCATCTGCTTGACGGGATTGACAAGGACACGGTGGACTTCTATCCCAATTTCGACGAAACCCTGCAGCAGCCCTCCGTGCTGCCGGCCCGGTTTCCGAACCTGCTGGTCAACGGCTCCAACGGCATTGCCGTGGGCATGGCCACCAATATCCCGCCTCATAACCTGACGGAAGTCATCAACGGCGTCATCTGCATGATCGACAACCCGGACTGTACCGTGGACGACCTGATGGAGCACATCAAGGGGCCGGACTTTCCCACGGGCGGCCTGATCATGGGCCGGGCGGGCATCCGGGAAGCGTATCACACCGGGCACGGCCGCATCACGGTCCGGGCCAAGTCCCAGATCGAGGAGATGGGGGCGAACCGCAGCCGCATCGTGGTGACGGAGATCCCGTATCAGGTGAACAAAGCCGTACTGGTTAAAAAGATCGCCGACCTGGTGCACGAAAAGAAGCTGGAAGGGATCAGCGACATCCGGGACGAGAGCAACGACCGGCAGGGCATGCGGATCGTCATCGAGCTGAAAAAGGATGTTCAGCCCCAGGTGGTCCTGAACCTGCTGTACAAGCATACCTCCATGCAGGAGAACTTCGGGGCGAATATGCTGGCCCTGGTGGACGGCAAGCCCCGGGTGCTGAACCTGCGGGAGATGATCTACTACTATCTGGAGCACCAGAAGGACGTGGTCACCCGGCGGACCCGGTTCGAGCTGAATAAGGCGCAGGCCCGGGCACACATTTTGGAGGGCCTGCTGAAGGCTTTGGATCACATCGACGAGATCGTCGCCATCATCCGGGCCAGCAAGGACACGGGCACCGCGAAGGAAGCCCTGATGCTCCGCTTCGAGTTCACCGACCGGCAGGCCCAGGCCATCCTGGATATGCGGCTGGCGCGCCTGACCGGACTGGAACGGGAACGGCTGCAGGAGGAATACGACGAGCTGGAGGTGACCATCGCGCGGCTGGAAGCGATCCTGGCGGATGAGCAGAAGCTGATGAATGTCATCAAAACCGAGATCAGCGAGATTCGAGACAGGTTCGGCGACGAGCGGCGCAGTGAACTGACCGTCGTGGAGGACGAGATTGATGTCGAGGACCTGATTCAGGAAGAGAACATGGTTGTCACCATGACCCATGAGGGATATGTGAAGCGGGTACCCTCCAGCGTGTACCGGGCGCAGAATCGGGGCGGCCGGGGCGTCAGCGCCATGAACGTGAAGGAGACCGACTATACCACACAGGTGGTGGTGGCCAGCACCCATCAGGAAATCATGTTCTTCACCAACCGGGGCCGGGTGTACAGCCTGAAATGCTACCAGATTCCCGAGGCAGGCCGGCAGGCCAGGGGCACGGCGATCATCAACCTGCTGCAGATTACCAGCGGGGAGAAGGTTTCCACCATGCTGCCCATGCCCAGGGAGGCGGAAGGCGACTTTAACCTGGTGATGGCGACCCGGGGCGGCATGATCAAGAAAACGGCCCTGGACGAATTCCGGAACCTGCGGAAGAACGGCCTGATCGCCATCGCGCTGCGGGAGGAGGACGAGCTGATCGGCGTCCGGCTCAGCGGCGGGGAAGATGAAATGCTGCTGAGCAGCCGGAAGGGCATGTCCATCCGCTTCAACGAGCGCCATGTGCGCACCATGGGGCGCAACAGCATGGGCGTCCGGTCCATGCGGCTGAGCAAGGGCGACGAGATCATCGACATCGCGGTCATCGAGCCGGAGACCAAGGTCCTGTGCGTCACGAGCAACGGATACGGCAAGCGGACGGATCCGGATGAATACCGGGAGCAGGGCCGCAACGGAAAGGGCATCCGGGCCATGAACCTGACGGAGAAGACCGGGGAAATGGCGGCCATGCTCTTCGTGCACGAGGAAGAGGACATCCTGCTGATTACCGACGACGGGACGATTATCCGGGCCCGCGCGGCGGATATCAGAATCTGCGGCCGGAACACCCAGGGTGTGCGTCTGATGCGGCTGGCTGAAGGCAGCCAGGTGGTGGCTGTCTGCCGGGCCGAGAAGGAAGAAGAAGCTTCCGGGGAGAATTCCGGGGAATCCGCTCTGATTTCTCCGGAGGAGCAGGAAACGGAAGCAGCTGCTGAGTCCCTGGATTACGTGGGCAGCCCGGAAAGCGAAGAAGCATCGGGTATTCCGGAGGATCCGGAGAACGGGACGGATGAAGCGGCGCTTTTCGATACGGATGATGAAACAGAACAGGATCCGGAGGAGCCCTGATCACGGGAAGGCTTCCGGAGAGATCCCGGGCGGCATGGCAGGCGCCATGCCGCCTTTCTGAAACAGAGCGAAGGCATGGATCCATTCCGAAAAGGAAAATCGCGGTTCGTGTTCAGCCCGGAAACGGAAGCGGCTGAAGCGCAACGAAACGCTGGAGACACCTGGGCGAGACAGAAATAAGGGGATGAAAACGCATGAACGGTGAAACGAAGAACAGGCAGCGGGGCGTTGCCCGGATCGTGATCGGTGGGTTTATTCTGTTTCTGCTGATCTATTATTACATGTTCTCGGGCGCGCAGTTTCTCAATGCCTGCACGCCCATGATCGTGGGGCTGTGCATCGCCTACCCGCTGAACATCGCGATCAACTGGTTTGAGCGGCATGATATCCTGTATAACCGGAGGATCATCAAAAGCGCCAAAATCCACCACATCCTCTGTGTCGCCATCGCGGCGATCCTGCTGGTGATCGGGCTGGTTTTCCTTTTCGGGTTCCTGGCCCCGCAGCTGACGGCCTGTATCATCACCCTGCTGGACAAGGTGCCTTCCGGCATCCGGTACCTGCTGGAACAGCCCTTTGTGATCGGGCTGATCCCCGATGATACGATGGAAAGCCTGCGGCAGGTGGACTGGACCAAATGGATCAACCATCTGGTGACCCTGGTCAACAGCGACGACCTGGTCCGCAGTATGACGTCCACCGCCTCCTCCGCTCTGTCCGTCTTCAGCACGATTGGCTTCGGCATCATGTTCGCATGCTATTTTCTGGGGGGCAAGAACCGGGCGCTGAGCGTCGCGAAACGGGCGGTCCGGGCTTTCGTTCCAGCGGAGCGGCAGGAGCTGTGCTTCCACAGCGCGGCGGTGCTGAACGACTGCTTCCACGATTTTTTCGTATGTCAGGGAGCGCAGGCGCTGATCATCGGACTGTCTGCAACGGTGCTGATGCTCCTTTTCCGCTTTCCGTATGCGACCATGATCGGGACGCTGAACGGCTTCTGCGCGCTGATCCCCATTATCGGCGGATATATCGGTGCGATCCTGGGTACGTTGATGATCCTGGCGGATTCACCCGGGATGGCGCTTTTTTTCCTGATTTTTATCGTTGTTCTGCAGAACGCCATCGGGACCTTTGTGTTCCCGCGGCTGATCGGCCACACCCTGGGGCTGCCTGCCATCTGGACGCTGGCGGCCGTGCTGATCGGGTCCGGCATGTGGGGGATTTCCGGAATCCTGGTGGGGGTGCCCATAACGGCCTTTGCGTACCGGATGGCGGGAGAAAAGCTGAGAAAACGGGAAGCGGAAATCAGCGCGGCGGAGGAGATCCTGCCGGAAACCCCGCCCGAGGCGGAATAAGCGGACAAAAAGGAGAGACGCAAAGTGATTCGTAAACTGATCCGACAGATGCTGGCGGCGCAGATTTTTTCCGCGCTGACGGTTTCGGTATGCCTGCTGATCGACAATGTCATCATCGGACGGTTTCTGGGGGAAGAGTGCATTGCCGCATATGGGATGGCGAATCCCCTGCTGCTGGCGGTGGGAGCCGTCGGGTCCCTGCTGAGCGCGGGGGTGCAGGTGGTCTGCAGCCGGTATCTGGGCAAGGGGCAGCAGGAGGAAGCCAACGGAGGCTATTCCTCCGCGGTGGCTGTGGCCGCGGCGGTCTCTATTCCGGCCATGGTGCTGATCCTGATCTTCCGGTCCTTCCTTCCCACGATGCTGGGTGCGGGGACCGAGGGCGTGCTGTATACGGAAACCCGGGGCTATCTGACGGGGTTCTGCTTCGCCGCGCCGGCCTCCATGGGGGCGCTGATTCTGGTGCCCTTTCTGCAGATGGCGGGTAAAAGCGGGCTTCTGATCGCAGCCGTGCTGACGATGACAGCGGCGGATATCGGGCTGGACCTGCTGAACGTGCTGGTGCTCCACTGGGGCATGTTCGGCATGGGACTCGCCTCCTCCATCAGCTATTATCTGGCGCTGATCATCGGGGCCGTCTACCTCCTGTCCCCCCGATCCGTGTTCCGTTTTTCCAGAAAAGCCGTCCGGAAGGACGTGATCAGAGATCTGTTCCGCTCCGGCATCCCGGCGGGTTTCAGCATGCTGTCCTCCGTGCTGCTGGTCTTTCTGATGAATCAGGTC
>CADBTC010000229.1 GCA_902797445.1 uncultured Eubacteriales bacterium
AGGATCCCGGTACCCGTTCCCAGATCTGCCACCCGATCCCCCGGCCTGACGGCGGCAAAATCAGCCAGCAGGACCGCATCCATTCCAAATCGGAAATTATGCTTCTTCTGGATCAGCCGAAGCCCGCCCAGCTGCAGGTCCTCCAGCGTTTCGTCCGGCGCTGTCATCGTCCTGTTTTCACTCATCTTTTCCTGCTCCGTTCTGACCGCATCTGAGTGCCGCCTGATGTGATCCGGTACGCCGGGCCATCCGGTTTCATCCGGCATGCTTTGCCCGGCCCATTGAAAATGGATGCGCAGGATTCCGCCCGCGCATCCACGTTTTCGCCTGATGATACCCGGATTACTCCGCCGGGATCTCCACGACCACAGGGTTCGGCTCCTCTGCTTCCGGCGCCGGTTCCGGTTCTTTTTCCTCAAACAGCTTCTGATAGAGCTTCAGATATTCCCCCGCGGAATGCGTCCAGCTGTAATCCCCGTTCATGCCCCGTGTCTGCAGCGTACGCCAGATCTCCGGCTCCTCTTTGTAGAAACGGATGGCCCGCTCGATCGTATGCAGCATGTCGTGGGCATTATAGTTGAAGAAGGTGAATCCGTTTCCGTCCCCGGTGGCTTCGTTATAACTCAGCACCGTATCCCGCAGTCCGCCGGTCTCCCGCACAATGGGAACCGTCCCATACCGCATGGCGATCATCTGGCTCAGTCCGCAGGGCTCGAACTGGCTGGGCATCAGGAACAGATCCGTGCCGGCATAAATCTGGTGCGCCAGGGCATGATCCATGGTGAATCTCGCGGCCACACGGCCTTTATATTCCCCTTCTGCCCAGCTGAACAGGTTGAAGTACCGGCCTTCGCCCATTCCCAGAACCACCAGCTGAACGTCCTGCCTCATGATGTCAGCAATGACATAATCTACCAGGTCCAGGCCTTTCTGGTTGCTGAGCCGGCCGACCATGCCGATGATCGGCACATCCGCCCGAACCTCCAGCCCCAGGCTTTCCTGCAGCGCCTGCTTGCAGCGGGCTTTTCCGCTCAGATCATTGACCGAATAGGGGGCCGCAATCCGCTGATCGTGCGCCGGATCATAATCCACCATGTCGATCCCGTTCAGCACGCCGCTCAGTTCCCGCTTCCGGGCCCGCAGCAGCCCATCCAGCCGCTCACCGTAGTACGCGGTCTGGATTTCCTCCGCATAGGAGGGGCTGACCGTGGTGATCTGATCGCAGTATACCAGAGCCGCCTTCATAAAGTTGGCGCACCCGTAGCATTCCAGCTTGTCGTCGGTCCACAGGCTGTCTCCCAGCCCCAGCACATCCTGCACTTCCCGGATTCCGAAAATCCCCTGATACTGCAGATTGTGGATGGTAAAGACGGTTTTGATCCCGGAATAGAAGGGCAGGTGCGCGTACTGAATCTTCAGCAGGGCCGGCACCATGCCGCTCTGCCAGTCGTGCGCATGAATCACCTCCGGCTGGAAGCCGATCAGCGGCAGCATGTTCAGAATAGACCGGCAGAAAAAGCCGAACCGTTCGTATTCATCCCCGCCCATGCCGTAAATATAGGGCCGGCCGAAGTAGTATTTATTGTCGATAAAATACCAGGTGACCCCGTCTTTCTTCAGGCTCTCGATGCCGCAGTACTGCTTTCTCCACCCCAGCTGCACCTCAAAGTCGATCACATGGCTCATCTGATCCTGCCATTCCTGCGGAATGGCGCTGTACAGCGGGATCACGACCCGGACATCATGCCCTTCCTGGGCCAGTACGGGCGCCAGGGCGCCCACCACGTCCGCCAGGCCGCCGGTCTTGATAAAGGGCACCGCCTCGCTGGCCGTAAACAGAATTTTCATATGATTGGTCCTCCTTCTCCGAGTGCTGACAAAGCGGCTGCCGAAACTCGGCAGCCGCTGTTTCGTCAGATCACCACGTTTTTCCCGATCACGATGGGATAGGCATCGGGCCCGATGAGCTTGGCGTTCCGTTTGATGACGGATTCCTTGTCCAGGATGCAGTTCTCGATATACGCGTCGGAATGCACCTGGCCGTCCTGCATGATGATGCAGTTCTTGACGTGGGCGCCGGGAGCCACCCGAACTCCGCGGAACAGCACGCTGTTTTCCACCGTGCCTTCAATCTGGCAGCCATCGGCGATCAGGCTGTTGACGACATTCGCCTGTTCCCCGTAATGCGTGGGCATTTCATCCCGCACCTTGGTATAAACCGGCAGCTCGTCCCGGAAGATTCCCTTCCGCTTCTCCGGCTCCAGGATATCCATGTTGAACTTGAAGAAGCTCTGCACCGAGTCGATGCGCCAGCATTCTCCCTTGTATTCGTAGGCATTGAGCTTGTACTGCCCGTCGTGCACCATCTTCATCAGCAGATCCCGGTCCAGGTCGTGCAGCCCGTGCGCCACAGCCTTGTCCACCAGGTTCAGCAGCAGCTCCCGCTTGATGATCATGACCTTCATATAGGCATTCTCATAGGACGGCGTCGTGGGCTGGATTTCCATATCCACGATGTTGCCTGCCTCATCCAGGTTCAGATAGGTTCCCAGCTCGTTGCGGCGCATGGAGGGATTCTTGGTATACATCAGCGTAACCGCGGCGCCCGTATCCTGGTGGAACCGAAGAATTTCCTCCAGCCTGGCGTTATAGATGATATCGCTGCCGCTGAGCACCAGGGTCTCCTGCTTGCTGCGGGTCAGATAGTTGGTATTGGAGCGGATCGCGTCCAGCAGCCCCGTATATACGCCCACGTTTTCCCGGGTCAGGAAGGGAGGCAGAATGTGCAGGCCTTCGTTCTTCCCATGCAGATCCCATTCTTTTCCGGAGCCCAGATGGTCCATCAGGCTGTGGTAATTCTTCTGCATAATGACGCCGATGTTCTTGATTCCGGCATTGACCATGCTGGAAACCTGGAAGTCGATCACCCGGAACCGAGCAGCCACCGGCAGCGCAGCGATGGCCCGCAGCATGGTCAGCTCGCGCAGCCTGCTGTCATTCTCGCCGGTATAGATAATTCCCATTACATTCTTCATGATCTTTATCGTCCTTTCCTATTCCTGTTTTTGTCGGAATCAGAAGGTGGTATCCTTATCCACCTGTACGCCGGCGGCCACAGTCACCCCGGCCGGCAGAACGGCCGCGTGCCCCACCACTGCGATGTTGCCCGTCTCCTCGCCTACGATGGCGCCAGCACCGATGACCGCGTTCTCGGCCACGATGGTCCTGCGGACGACAGCGCCGCGCTTAATAATGCTGCCGGGCATGATGACGCTGTCCTGCACGTTCGCGCCCTCCTCAACCGTCACGCCGGAGAAGATGATGCTGTGATGCACGGTCCCGTAAATCTCGCAGCCTTCCGTAACCAGGGAGTCCGTCACGCTGGCGCCCTTTGCAATAAAGTGGGGCGGGAAGCCCGGATTCTTGGCATAGATCCGCCAGCTCTTGTCGTGCAGGTTGATCGGAGCGGGATCGGAAAGCAGATCCATGTTCGCTTCCCACAGGCTCTCGATGGTACCCACATCCTTCCAGTATCCCTCGAAGTTGTAGGCGAAGAGCCGCTGATTATCCGCCAGCATGTTGGGGATAATATTCTTGCCGAAGTCGTTGGAGCTCTTCTTATCGGCTTCATCATCCATCAGATACTTCCGAAGCTTAGCCCACGTAAAGATATAGACGCCCATGGACGCCTTATTGCTCTTCGGCTTTTTGGGCTTTTCCTCGAATTCGATAATCCGGTTTTCATCATCCGTATTCATGATGCCGAAACGGGAGGCCTCTTCCCACGGCACGGGCCGCACCGCGATGGTGGCGTCCGCATCGTTCCGGATATGGTCGTTCAGCATGGCGTTATAGTCCATTTTATAAATATGGTCGCCGCTGAGGATCAGCACGTAATCCGGATTATATTCCTCGATGAAATCCATATTCTGGTAAATGGCATTGGCGGTTCCGCGATACCATTCGCTGCCCTTCACCGTCTGATAGGGAGGCAGAATAAACACGCCGCCGTTGGAAATATCCAGATCCCAGGGAGCGCCGCTGCCGATGTAGGAATTCAGTTCCAGCGGCTGATACTGGGTCAGCACGCCGACCGTATCGATCCCGCTGTTTGTGCAGTTGCTCAGCGGAAAGTCGATAATCCGGTATTTCCCGCCGTACGGCACTGCCGGCTTGGCCACATTCTTCGTCAGGATCCCCAGGCGGCTCCCCTGACCGCCGGCCAAAAGCATCGCAACACAGGTCTTTTTCCTCAACACAGAACCACACTCTCCTTATTTTAAAACTTTTTCACAGTCCCAGCACAGGCAATCGCTTACCAACGGATGCGGCACGCCTGTACGTATCGACTTATTCTACCTTTTATTGACCATATTCGTCAAGTCAAAATCCTAAAAAAAAACGAAAAAGAGGGGCCGAGATTCCTCAGTCCTCTCCTTCTTCCAGATATTTTTCCAGTTTTCGCTTGACCCGCTGCAGCGCGTTATCGATGGATTTGACATGGCGGCCCAGCATTTCGGCGATTTCCTGATAGCTTTTCCCATCCAGATAGGCGCTCAGCACCTCCTGCTCCAGGCTGGAAAGGACCTTCCGGATCCTGTCATTGATATGGATCATATCCTCCCGGTTGATGATGATATCCTCCGGATTGGAAACCCTGCCCTCCATGATGACGTCCATCAGCGTCCTGTCGCTTTCCTCATCAAAGATCGGCTTGTTCAGGCTGATATAGCTGTTCAGCGGAATATGCTTCTGCCGGGTCGCCGTTTTGATGGCGGTAATGATCTGCCGCGTAACGCAGAGTTCCGCGAAAGCCCGAAAGGAGCTGAGCTTTTCCGGCCGGTAGTCCCTGATCGCCTTATACAGCCCGATCATTCCCTCCTGCACGATGTCCTCATGATCCGCTCCGATGAGGAAATAGCTTCTGGCCCGGGACCGGACAAAGTTTTTGTATTTATCCAGCAGATACTCCTCCGCCAGGGTGTCGCCCCCGTGGCTCAGATCGACGACTTCCTCATCGGTCAGCGCATCGTATTTCCGGGCCAGATCCTCCTGCGGAGCGGATTTCTCCCTTTCTCCATTCTCCGGAGGAAGCGCCGCTTCCTCCGGAGCGTCCATCCCATCCCAATTCTGTTCGTCCATCCTTTGCTCCGCCTTTGTCCCTCATAATAACCCGCTCCTGCGCCATCCATCCGCTTCTTATCTGCTTCTCCGGCTGCACAGCACCCGGTACATCATGATGCCCGCCGCCACGGATGCGTTCAGGCTGTCCATAACGCCCTTCATGGGGAGGCTTACCTTCAGGTCGCAGGTTTCCGCCGTCAGCCGGCTGATGCCTTCCCCTTCCGCACCGATCACCAGAGCCGTGCCGCCCCGGAAATCGACCTTCTCAAAGTCCTTTCCTTCCATCGTGACGGCATAAACCCAGATCCCTTTTTTCTGCAGATCCGCGATCGTCCGGTTCAGGTTGGTCACCCGGACGATTTTGATATGCTCGATGGCCCCGGCGGAGGCCTTAACCGCGGCCGGGGTCAGTCCTACGCTCCGGTGCTGCGGAATGATGACGCCGTGTGCTCCGACGCATGACGCCGTCCGGATGATGGCGCCCAGATTGTGCGGATCCGTCACCCCGTCCAGAATCACAATAAACGGATCCTCGCCCCGTTCCGCCGCGGCATCCAAGATCTCCTCCACCTCCGCATACGCGTACGCGGAAGCAAAGGCCACCATCCCCTGATGATGCAGCGCGATTTCGTCGAGCCGGCGCTTATCCACTTCCTGCACCATAATCTTCTGCGCCCTGGCCGTCTGAACGATCTCCCGCGCGGAGGGGGACAGCTCCCCTTTCTGAACCAGCAGCTTCTCAATCTCCCGTCCGGAGCGCAGGGCTTCCCGAATCGGGTTCCGGCCGCAGAGGATCCGGTCTTCTTCCCGTTCCTCCGAAACGGCTTCCGGCCTGGAAGCGCGGGGCGCCTCCCGGTATTCAAAATCCCGATACCCCTTTTTCACGCTCTCCTCTTCGGCGTACCGGGGCGTCTCCCGCTCAGGGCTCCTGTACGGCGCCGGGCGCCGCTCCGTTTCCGGCGGCCGGCCGGACCGCTGCCCGTTTCCCCGGGGGCTGAAGTCCTCCCGGCTGCCGCGATAACCGCCCGGCCGCCGGCTGCCGGTTCTCTCCCTGCCAAAGGAGCGATCCCCGCCGCGTCCGGCGCCCTGATCCCTTTCCTCGCTGTAATAGCCGCTCTTCCGGCTGTCGCGGGTTTTGCCAAACTCCCTGTTTTCCCGCTGGCGGCTGCCCGTGTATCTTTCTTCCTTTTGTCCGTGGAACTTCTCGCGTTTGTCTTTCTGCTGGTATGCCATGCCCGTTTCCTTTCCTTCTGTCCCGCAATTCGTCTGTTCTTTTTCCCTTTTATCTGACCGTTATTTCCCGCGGCCGGCTTCCGCTTCCTGTCTCAAAGCAGCCATCAGCTTCTCCCGCTCTGCCCGGATCTCGTTCATCCTGCCGCAGCTTTTTTCTCCCTCCGGGCATTTTCCCCGCAGGCAGGCCGGACCCGCGTCCGCAAAGAGGGCGGGTGCCGCCTCCAGGCACAGCCTGTGCATCCGCGTGGCCATCTCCCGGATTTCCCACTGGGCCCGGCTGCACATCCGAAGGCTGAAAAAATGCCGCAGCTCGCGTACATTCATGGTCATCAGGATCCGCGTTTCGCAGGCGTTCGGCAGCACAAATCTCGCGTCCTCGTTGCTCCCCTCACCCTGTTTTCCCAGTTTTTCCTGCCATTCATTATACCAGGCCTGCATCTGCTCCATCTGGCGGTGATATTCCGCTTCCGCCTCCGGCCCCAGCGCCGCGATTTTAGGCGGAATGATATACCCGAATCCTTTGTCGTAGCTGACATAGCGCTGGCTCTGCACGCTGAAGCTCGCCAGCCGGTGCCTCGTCAGCTGCGCCAGCAGCACCCGGCTGACCCCCTCGATGCCAAAGGTGAAGCTGGCGTGTTCAAACACCGATTCATGCCCCATCCCCAGCAGCCGGCCGATAAATGCTTCCTGGTCCTTTTCTTCGATGCGGTTCTTCAGGTCCCCGATCACGGTCTTGGAATAGCACAGCTTCGCCCCCAGGGCGATGGTCTCCTCCGGCATCAGTGTATGCCGGATCAGTTCTACCTTCATTTCTCTCTTCTCTGCCATATGCCCAAAACCTTTCGTTCCGTTTCTTTCTGCCCGCAGGTCAGGACCTGCCAGGCCCCGTTCAGGACGTCTCCTCCAGAATCAGATGGATCATTTCTTCGATCCGGTCGTCCTGCCCTGTCAGATACAGGTATCCCAGGACCGCCTCAAATCCGGTCGCCTCCGCGTAATCCCCCGGATCCTGATGTCTTGGCGCCGCGTGGTGCGGATGCGCGTTCCGCCCGCGCAGAAAAACATCCGTTTCCTTTTCCGTCATGATGGGACGGATTTTCCCGGCGGATTTGGCCTGCGCAGCCGCGTTCACCTGCGCGATGCATTCCCGATGCATATGCTTCACATTCATATGCTGCGCGATAAGGCGGGTCCGGATGATGATTTCCCATACCGAATCCCCCATGTAGGCCAGTTGAAGCGGGCTCAGCTGCTGCGCATCCCTTTCCTCCATCAAAAACCTTTGTGCCACGCTTCTCCTCCCCTCCCGGCAACGTCAAGGCATTATATCAAATCTTCCCTGAAATGAAAAGCCTCCGGAGGGCTGATTTTCAGTCCCCGGCCAGCCGGGCCGATTCTGGGGATTGAAAATGATTTTCCGCTGTGATAAGATGTTCGTACATGGATTCAGCTGCAATCCGGACAGACAGAAGAGAAGAAAACGGCGGACAGATACAGGAGGAAGCATCATGAGCAATCTATTTCCAAGAACCGTGGTGGCAGGCGTTTCCCTTTCGCGGATGATTATCGGAACCAACTGGATTCTGGGCTGGAGCCACCGCAGTCCGGCCGCTGATCATCAGATCAAAAACCGTTTTCCGGATGGAAAGTCGGTCTTCCCGATGCTGCAGGTTTTCCTGGAAGAAGGGGTGGATACCATCATGGGCCCCCTGCAGCAGGAAAAGGTGATGCAGGAGGCGGTCAGGGAAGCGCAGGAAAGAACGGGAAAACCCATGATTCTGATCGATACGCCGATCATCAACGTGGACGACACGGAGGCGGGACGCCGGGAAGCCCGGACCACCATCCGCCGCAGCCGGGAATGCGGGGCTGCATTCTGCCTGATCCATCACTCCAGCGCGGAGCAGCTGGTGAACAAGAATCTGCATCAGATTGTCCGGCTGGACGATTATACGGACATGATCCGGCAGGAGGGCATGATCCCCGGCCTGTCCGCCCACATGCCGGAGCTGATTACCTATTCCGACGAAAACGGCTATGATGTGGAAACGTATATTCAGATTTATAACTGCATGGGATTTATGATGCAGGTCGAGATTGAAACGGTTGCGTCCATCATCCATCATGCAAAAAAGCCCGTCATGACGATCAAGCCCATGGCCGCCGGGCGGACAACCCCCTTTGTCGGACTGAATTTCAGCTGGAACACCATCCGGCCCTGTGATCTGGTTACCGTGGGCTGCACCACCCCGGAGGAAGCGGCAGAGGATATTGAGATTTCCAGAGCCGCGCTGGAGCACCGCTTTCCGGAAATCGGCAAGCGGGCCAGCCCCAATCAGCATCAGGACGCTTTCGGAAAATAAAAGTCCGTATAGCAGGGAAAATACATCCCGGATACGGATCAAAGTGCCCCAGACGACGAGCATCCCAAAACGAAGAAAAACCCCAGAGGCGCTGATTCCTCTGGGGTTTTTGGATTCGTGTTTCATAATGCTTCGTCCTCCAGTTCCTTCAAAAATGCGGCTGCCTGGGCCTCAGATCCTACGGTGCAGGCTCTGCCTTATGGATG
>CADBTC010000230.1 GCA_902797445.1 uncultured Eubacteriales bacterium
CCTGGACGCGGACGCCGCGGAGAAGGACTTTCTGCCGAAATTCCTTCAGAACTGTCCTCACGCGGCCGCGGTCTATACCACCCACGGCCACACCCCGGAGGCGCCGCGGTACCGGATCGTGGTTCCCTTCGCGGAGGACATTTCCCCCGACTGTTACAATGCTGTGGCCCGGTATTACGCGGCTCAGTGGGGCATCGACCAGTTCGATGTCTGCTCCTACAGGGTCAACCAGATGATGTACTGGCCTTCCGTGCCCTCGGACGGGGAATACATCTGCGAGATCATCGAGGGCCCGTTCCTGGATGCCATGGCCTTTCTCGCCGCCTATCCGGACTGGCGGGACCTTTCCGCCCTGCCCGCCTCCAGCCAGGAAAAACCCCTGCGGAATGCCAGCGGCACCAAACAGGAGGATCCCCTGCAGAAGGAGGGACTCGTAGGCGCCTTCTGCCGGACCTACAGCATCCAGGAGGTCATCGCGAAATACCTGTCCGATATCTATGCTCCCTCCGCGAAGGAAGGACGGTATGACTATATCCCCGGAGAGGGCACGGCGGGGGTCGTGATCTATGACGACAAGTTCGCCTACAGCCACCATGCCACCGATCCGGCGGGAGGCCGGCTGCTGAACGCCTTCGATCTGGTCCGGATGCACCGTTTCGGAGAGGATGGATTCTCCTTCCAGCAAATGTGTCAGCTGGCGGAAAAGGATGAGGCGGTTCGCAAGGCCCTGTCGGCGGAGCGAACCGCGCTGGCTCGGAATGACTTTCAAAACGCATCGGCCTCCGCCCTGGAGCCGCTTCCCTTCGGACGGTACGATGTGGCACTCTTCCCTGTGAATGCGCTGCCGGGAGATATCGGAGACTACGTCCGGGCGGTGGCGGAAACCACCCAGACACCGGTGGACATGGCGGGCACGGCCGTGCTGGCTCTGATGGCCGCGTGCCTGCAGGGAAAGTACGTCATTCAGGGAAAGCCGAACTGGACAGAGCCGCTGAATCTCTTCACCGATATCATCGCGGAGCCTTCGGAAAGAAAATCGGCCGTTCTCCGCGCGATGGTCCGGCCGCTGGACGAGTATGAAGTCCGTTACAACATCGAGAACGCGGCCGCGGTAGAAAGCAGCAGAATGCAGAAAAACATTCTGGAAAAGCGGAAGAAGATGCTCGAGGATAAGATTGTCAAGGGAGAGGGAGAGATGTCCGAACTGGAGGAGCTGGCCCGGGAAATCGCGGACTTTGAGGAAGAAAGGCCTCTGCGGCTGTACGTAGACGATGTGACAACCGAGAAGCTGGTATCCGTCATGGCTGCGAATAAGGGGCAGGCATCCCTGATTTCCAGCGAAGGCGGCATCTTTGATACGCTGGCAGGGCTCTACAGCCGGAACGTCAATATCGATGTCATGCTGAAGGGTTATTCCGGCGACACCATCCGGGTGGACCGCATCGGTCGGGAAAGCGAAAGCATCATGAACCCGGCGCTGACCATACTGCTGATGACCCAGCCCAAGGTGATCTCCGATGTGCTGGGGAACACGGTCTTTCGCGGAAGGGGGCTGACCGCCAGGTTCCTGTACAGCATGCCCACCTCGGCGGTGGGCCGCCGGAATTTCGAAAGCAGCACGATGCTTGAAGAGGCCTATCAACGGTATGAACGAAAAATCATGGATCTGCTGGAGGACGCTTATCCCGAACAGCCGGAGAAAATCATGCTGTCGGCAGAAGCCTTCAGCCTGCTGAAAGCATTCGCGGATGAAATCGAGCCGAAGCTCAAACAGGAGTATGAGGATATCGCGGACTGGGCAGGAAAGCTGGTCGGCAATACGCTGCGGATCGCCGGGCTTCTCTGCAGAGCAGACACCTTTCGGGCCCCGGAATTCATGCAGGTCAAAGAGCCCCTGGTGGTATCCGGCGCAACGATGCGCAGCGCCATCTCGCTGGGCCGCTATTTTCTAAACCATGCGTTGGCCGTGTTCGATGTCATTCCGGAAGAAATGCTGTACAGAGACGCCTTGCGTATTCTGGAGATGATCAAAAGACGGCAGTTAAAGGAATTCGACCGCCGCGTCGCCATGCGTTTCTGCAAGTCCTTTAAAACCATAGATGAAATCCAGCCGGCACTGGATTTCCTGGATGACTACGGGTACATCATCCGGCTGCCGGAATGGATGTACCGGGGGGGCCGGCC
>CADBTC010000231.1 GCA_902797445.1 uncultured Eubacteriales bacterium
GCCCGCCAGATGCGCGAATACTACCTGGCCGGCTACATCGATCCCGCCATCGCCATCGGCGAAACCGCGACCGATACCTGGCGCAACGCGCAGAACACGGCCAACTATCTGATCTCCTCCGAGGTATCCCTCTACGGATACGAGCACACCACCTCCGCGGCCCGCGGCATCCAGGTGGCCTATCTGATGACCACGGATGCCCCCTATATCGACAATACCTCCGTGCAGGGCGCCATGATGGCCATCTCCGCCAACAGCGCGCATCCCGAGGAGGCCATGAAGTTCCTGAACCTGCTGAACACCGATCCCTATGTCATGACCATGCTGAACTACGGCCTGGAAGGCGTGCACTACACGCTGAACGATGCCGGCGAAGTGGAATTCAACGCGGACGCCCGCAGCACCTACTCCCCCTGGACCAACGGCCTGGGCAACGTGACCCTGCTGCCCCCGCAGAAGGGACAGGGCGCCGACTTCCAGCAGCGCTTTGCCGAATTCTATGCCGGCTCCAAGAAGCTGCCGATCTACGGCTTCACCTTTGACATCAAGCCCGTGGAAAACGAAGTCGCAACCGTCAACAACATCAAGGAAGCCTATGCGCTGAGCCTCTTCACCGGCGCTGTGGATGTGGATACCGCCCTGCCTGAGCTGCTGGACAAGCTGGAAAATGCCGGCATGCAGAAGATTGTGGACGAAGCGAACAGGCAGCTGGCCGCCTTCCTTGGGGAATAAAAAGCGATCTGAACTGTTTTCAACAGCCCCGGGAGCCCCGGCGATAAAGAAGCCAGAGCTCCGATGACAAACCGCCCCGCAGCGCTCAGACAATGGGCGCTGCGGGGCTTTTTTCCTGCTTCTCTTTTTCGGGCATATATGGTATAATATCCTCTCCAATGAAGAGAGGACATCTCCCCGGAAGACAGGAGAAAGCCGGGGCCGCAGGGCTTTTTGGAAAAAGGAGGTAACGTGATGAAAATCAGAAAATGGATGGGATGGATGCTGGGGCTGATCCTGATGCTGACCTGGAGCTGCGCCGGGGCCTATAACGAGATCCCGGCGATTTACGAATCGGGGGTCAAGCTGCTGACGCAGACGGACAACGTCACGGTGACCGGGTCCGCGGATCTGTACCTGGACGGGGCGCCGCTCAAAAACGCGCGGGGCGTCTGTATTCAGCACGGGGAGGAGTCCTATCAGCAGATCACGCTGAAGGGCCCGGATAACGAGGGCGAAATCCATGAGAACGGATACGCGGTGCTGGAAACGGGCGGCACGGTGTACGTATCCGAGATGCATCACGGAAAGGATCACCGGAGGACCCTGTACAATGTTCCGGGGAATACCATCCTTCGGCTGAACCGGAAGACGGAAATGCTGCTGACCCTGGGGGAACTGGCGGCGGATGACCTGCAGGGGATGCTGCCCGGTGCGGTCCATCAGGAGGAAACGGAGGAAGGCTCGGCGATTTCCTGGACCGCGGAAGGAAATGACATTTCCCCGCTTTTCCAGGCGGCATTGAATCTGCTGTGGCAGCAGGGAATCGACCGGTATTACTGGGGCGGATATGAAGGCATGAACGCCTACGCCTTTGCCGAAATCGAGGATTACGGGACGCCCACGGAAGGCATCATCATGACCACCCGGAAGGTAGCCATGGAGAAGATGAACGTCCGGGTCGATCTGGATGAATACGACCGCATCAGCAGCGTCATGGGGAATATGACGATCCGGCTGGAGGCGGCCAGCGGGGAGCAGCGGGAGCTGATGATTGCCTTCGCCGTCAGCGCGGACCAGTACGGCGAGAGCACCGTGCTGGAAAACGCGTACGTGAAGGAGAGAATGGCGGACGCGCTGGAGGGCCGGTGGCCCGGACAGCCGGAGCCGGGCGAGGAATACGGGATGGACGGGGAAGGATGGGATCCGCTGCCGGAGGCAGAGCTGCCGCTGGCCGCGCCGCCGGAGCTGCCGGATTTCCAGGGAACGGCCGTGCACCGGAGCCTGGCATCCGATGCGGACTATATTGCCTACGCGAAGGAAATCTGGCGCCTGGACTATCTGGCGGTCGGAGAAAACCTGGAGGACCTGAAATGGACCGTCCGGGAAGGAGACGGCGGGCGCCGGATCGTCTCCGCGTCGGCTCCGGGAGCGGAAAACGTCCTCCTGGAACTGGAAACGGACGGGGAGGGATGGATCCACCGGATCGAGAATGCCGGGACCGGGGCGGAGGAGCTGACGGTGGTCTATTCCGACACCTGGGATGAGGAAGCCTGGCAGAGCTTCTCGGAAAAACCGATCTGGATGTGCCTGGATTTCATGGAGCGGATCAATCCCGGGAACCGGGAAAAGGTCGCCGAAATCCGGGCGTCAAACGAACCGGCCCGCGGTCTCTATAACCCCGGGTTCGGCGGATTCGGTCTGGCTGGGGAGAACTGCTTCATGCTGTACTACACCGATCCGATAATGTCCGAGGAAGAGCGGATCGAGCGGACGAAGATCGTTGTGCAGATCTATCCCGAAGTGCGCATTGCGGAATACAATGAACTCATCGATCCCCAGGAGGGCGGAAACGGCTGATGCCCATCGGCATGTCCGCCTCCGCCGGGGCTTTTTGGAAAAAAGTGAAGCGGAGGTGACGGAATCATGTTTGAATGGGTCGTAAACGATACGGGGCCGACAGCGTCCTCCACCATCGTCTCGATGGCGCTGATCCTGATCTCCGGATTTCTGATGACCCGGGTGACGAAGAAGCTGAAGCTGCCGAACGTGACCGGGTACATCCTGGCGGGCATTCTCATCGGTCCCTCGATGCTGAATACCATCCCCGCCAGCTTCATCGCGCATACGGATTTTCTCAGCGACATTGCGCTGTCTTTTATCGCCTTCAGCACGGGGGAATTTTTCCGGCTTTCCGCCATTCGCCAGAACGGCATCAAAGTGATCGTCATCACGCTGTTTGAATCCCTGCTGGCTTCCGTGCTGGTCTTTTTAGCGGTGCGCTGTCTGCTGGGGATGGATCTGGCTTTCTCCATCGTGCTGGCGGCCCTGGCTTCGGCCACGGCGCCGGCCTCCACCATGATGACCATCCGCCAGACGGGGGCGAAGGGGGATTTCGTGAACACCCTGCTGCAGGTGGTGGCCTTCGACGACATCGTGGGGCTGGTGGCCTTTTCCGGAGCCATCGCCGTCGCCCTGTCCAGCTACGCGGGGACGGGGCTGTCCCTCCGCGCGATCGCGGGCCCCGTGCTGAGCAATATCGGCGTGCTGCTGCTGGGAGCGCTTTTCGGCCTCCTGATGAAGCTTTTTCTGGAGAACCGGTCCTCCAATGACAACCGGCTGATCATCTCCATTGCGCTGCTGTTCACCTTCTGCGGGATTTGCGCGATGCTGGAAATCAGCCCCCTGCTGGGATGCATGGCCATGAGTACGGTCTATATCAATACGACCGACGACGAGCGGCTGTTCCGCCAGCTGGGATATTTCTCCCCGCCGATCCTGCTGATGTTCTTCGTGCGCTCCGGGATGAACTTTGACCTGAGCGCCGCGGTCAGCGCCGGGGGCTCCGTCGGGGCCGTGCCGCTGCTTGTGGTCGGGGTGGTTTATTTCATCGTTCGGATCCTGGGCAAGTACGCCGGGGCCTGGATCGGATGCGCGGCGGTCGGGAAGGACAAAAAAGTCCGAAACTATCTGGGGCTGGCGCTGGTGCCCCAGGCGGGGGTTGCCATCGGGCTGGCCGCCCTGGGCGCCCGGACGCTGGGCGGGGAGACGGGCGCCGCGCTGCAGAACATTATTCTGGCCTCCAGCATCCTGTACGAGCTGGCTGGCCCGGGGCTGGCCAAGCTGAGCCTGTATCTGTCCGGGTCCTACAGCAATCAGCTGGAGGACATGGTGCAGGTGGCGGAAAAGGACGCGGACGGCAAGGTGAAAACGGAAGCCCAGAAGCTGATCGAGCGGGTGGATGCCATCCAGAAGGAGCTGGCGGCCCAGCGGAAGGAACCCAGCGAGGAGGAAAAAGCCTTCACGGAGGAAGCTGTCCAATATTACGAGGCCCTGCTCAGACGGCAGGACGATCCTGTTCCAACAGCCAGCCGGTATAAAGGAGGGAGACATTTCAGATGATCCAGAACATTCAGGATCCGATGATTCCGCTGATCGGGGAATGGGCCGCGGGACTGAGCGCGCCGTCCATTCTGCTGCGGGTGGGCCTTTCCTTCCTGCTCAGCGCGCTGATCGGAACGGAGCGCTCCAACAAGCGGCATTCAGCGGGGCTGCGTACCTTTATGCTGATCTCCCTGGCGGGCACATTGGCCATGATCGGGGATCTGTGGCTGCTGGGCCAGATGGGGAACGGCCTGTTTCTGCTAAGTGCGGCCGCCGTGATTTCCACCACCATGATCGCGACCAACTCCTTCTTTATTTCCTCCCGGAATCAGATTAAGGGGATCACCACCTCGGCGGGACTGCTGGTGACCTGCTTTCTGGGCATCAGCCTGGGGGCGGGGGTGTACACCCTGACCGCGGCCGGGGCGGTGGCCATGTTCTTCTGCCTGAGCACGCTGCCGAGCCTGGAAATCTATCTGAAGGATCGGTCCAACCATTTTGAGGTCCATCTGGAGCTGACCAGCGGCGGGCGGCTGCAGGATTTCGTGGCGACCATCCGGAAGCTGGGGCTGAAGATCGACGATATCGAAATCAATCCGGCCTACGTCCATTCCGGGCTGAGCGTGTATTCCGTCGCCATCTCGATTACCCGGCAGGAGCTGAAGAAGTTTAAAACCCATAAGGAAATCATCGAAGCGCTGGCGACCCTGGAATATGTGAGCCACATCGAGGAAATCTGAAAACGGGGGAACGGGGGCAGCTGCCTTTCGTTCCTTTTTTCTGTATCCGCTATTCCCGGGGAATGCCGCGGCTTCCGAAGGAATCGGCCCCTGCATGGGAACGCGGCAAAAAGCCCCCGCCGGGATGTCCGGCGGAGGCTTTTTCTTCGATAAAAAACAGATTCAGTCCCAGAGCGGGGCGGGATAAAGCCCCTGATCCCCCAGGGCTTTCAGGGCCGCGCGAACCTGGGGCTTGTCCGCCTGATAGGTGACGCCCCACCAGCGATCCTCGCTCTGCAGCACCTGAACCGTTGCCTTGTTTTCCTCCAGCAGTTCGTTGACCACGAAGGGAAGGAAGAACTCCGCCTTCAGGGGATTTCCCGGCACATCCTTTTCCAGGAAAATGGGGAAGCGCTCCGCCAGGGCGGAAAGCAGGGAGGGTGTAAAGCCCCACATGTTCATGCTGACCGGGGAATCCGGATCCAGGCGGCGGTAGGTTTCCCCGTCCTCGGTATAGAGGGGGCCCTCCATCGTGGAGATAATATGGGTGCGCTCATGGATCTCTTTCAGGGTCCCGTCCGGATGGGTTTCGCAAACCCCGCGGGCAACGTAGCCGTTTTCCGTCAGGGTGTTTTTCAGCCGGTACGCCACCATCAGGAAGCGCTGTTTTTCGTCGTCCCGAAGATTGGAAAGCATGTCGTACGCCTGCTGAAAGGCATGGGGGCCGTAATAGTCATCCGCGTTAATGGCGGCAAAGGGAGCGTCGATCAGATCCCGGCAGCAGAGCACGGCGTGCCCGGTGCCGAAGGGCTTGACCCGGCCTTCAGGCACGGAAAAACCTTCGGGCAGGGCGGAAAGCTCCTGATACGCGTAGGAGACGTCCATATGGCGGGCGATCCGGTCCCCCACCAGGCGGCGGAAATCCTCGTCGATCTTATGGTTGATCAGAAAAATGACACGGCGGAAGCCGGCCCGGCGGGCGTCAAAAACGCTGTAATCCAGGATGGATTCGCCGCAGGGACCCACGGGATCCATCTGCTTGAGTCCGCCGTAACGGCTGCCCATGCCGGCGGCCATAATCAACAGGATGGGAGAATGCTTCTGTTCGCACATTTTGGTTTTTCGTATCCTTTCAATCCCCCTGGGGCGAAAATGCTCCGGGTTTTTATTTATGGTACAGCTTCGTGGTCTGGTAGGCGGGGTCACAGGTCAGGTTCAGCCCGAGGCGGCGGAAGGTATTGTCGTCCACCGCGGGGAGAATGACCGTGGAGTGCGCCTCGCAGCCCTTCAGCAGGGGCAGCATGGACAGGGCCCGGGCGGCCGTGGGGTTCATGGCCGCGGACACGGAGAGCGCCACCAGCACCTCGTCGGAATGCAGGCGGGGGTTCCGGTTTCCCAGATATTTGCATTTCAGCTGCTGCACGGGCTCGATGACGTGGGGAGAGAGCAGGTGCGTCTCCTTGGAGATGCCGCCCAGCGCCTTGATCGCGTTCAGCACAACGGCCGCGGAGGGCCCGAGCAGGGCCGTGGTCTTCCCGGTTACGGTCCGCCCGTCCGGCAGCTCAATGGCCAGCGCGGGCTGGCCGGTGGCGGCCGCCTTTTCCCGGGCCGCCTCGATCACCGGGCGGAGGGAATCCTGAATCCCCAGATTCTTCATCAGGAGGCGGATCTTATCCCCTTCCTCCCGGGTCGCGTGGCCCTGCAGATGGGCGCAGCGGGCGGCGTAATACCGGCGGAGGATTTCCTTGTTGGCGGCCTCCCGGCACACCTCGTCATCCGAGATGCAGAAGCCGGCCATATTGACCCCCATATCGGTCGGCGAGCGATAGGGAGAATAGCCCCAGACCCGTTCGAAGAGGGCATTGAGGACCGGGAAGATCTCGATATCCCGGTTATAGTTTACCGTCGTCTGGCCGTAGGCGTCCAGGTGGTAGGGGTCGATCATGTTTACATCGCTCAGATCGGCTGTGGCGGCTTCGTAGGCAACATTGACCGGATGCTTCAGGGGCAGGTTCCAGATGGGGAAGGTTTCGAATTTGGCATAGCCGGCCCGGATTCCCCGGCGGTTTTCCTGATAGACCTGGCTGAGGCAGGTGGCCATCTTGCCGGACCCGGGGCCCGGGGCCGTCACCAGGATCAGGGGACGGGAGGTTTCCACATAATCGTTGCGCCCGAACCCTTCGTCGGACACGATGTGATCCACGTCGGAGGGATAGCCCTCGATGGTATAGTGACGGAACGTCCGGATTCCCAGCTCGTTGAGCCGCTGTTCGAAGGCGACGGCGGCGGGCTGGGAGGCATACCGGGTCAGCACCACGGAGCCTACATACAGCCCGATCTCCCGGAAGGCATCAATCAGGCGAAGCGTATCGGCGTCATAGGTAATGCCCAGATCGCCGCGGACCTTGCTGGTTTCGATATCATCGGCGTTGAGCACGATGACGATTTCTTCCTGATCCTTCAGGCGGAGCAGCATCTGCACCTTGCTGTCGGGGCGGAAACCGGGAAGCACCCGGCTGGCGTGATAATCGTCGAACAGCTTGCCGCCCAGCTCCAGATACAGCTTTCCGCCGAACTTGTCGATCCTCTCCAGAATGTGCTCCGACTGCATCGTCGTATACCGGTCATGATCAAACCCGATCTTCATGCCTGGCCTCCCCCTTCCATGGTCCGGGAATCGTCCGCCGGGGCGGACACCAACGCACTTTATTTTATGCGCCAGGCGGAGATGGGTCAAGCCTCTTTTTTGGCCCGGTATTCGGCCAGAAATTTTACTTGCTTTTTTTGCCCAAACACGGTATACTGACATTTGCCGCTGGCGCGATGAAGATTGGGTCCCGTGCGATGCATCGGTGTGAACCCTGTCAGGTCCTGACGGAAGCAGCAGTAAGCATTGGATGGATGTGCTGCGGGGCTGCCCAGTCTGAGCGTCGGCGGTTTTTTGCGCCTTTTTGGCGCTTTTCTTTGTTTTTTGGCGCATTTTGCGTCTTTTTTCGGCTTTGCGTTTTTTTGCTGTTTTTTCGCTTGCGGAAGCGGGCCGGTATGCTATACACTTATAGATGGGCGCGGAGGGAAAAACCCCGGAAACGGCCGCGCCGGCGAAGCAGGTCTGGAAAGGAAGCCGCTTCTCCCAGGGCGGAGAAGCAGCGGCAGGCGGAACATTTTATACAAGGAGGAAAACAGATGGAACTGGATCTGATCCGGAATGCGGACCCCCAGGTGGCCGAGGCGATCGAGCTGGAGCTGGATCGTCAGCGGACGCATATCGAACTGATTGCCAGCGAGAACTTTGTGTCCCCCGCGGTGATGGCGGCCATGGGCACATGCCTGACCAACAAGTATGCCGAGGGCTATCCGGGAAAGCGCTACTACGGCGGATGCCAGTTCGTGGATATCGCCGAGAACCTGGCGAGGGACCGGGCCTGCCAGCTTTTCGGGGCGGATCACGCCAACGTGCAGCCCCACAGCGGCGCGCAGGCCAACATGGCGGTGTATTTTGCCATGCTGAAGCCCGGGGATACGGTCATGGGCATGAACCTTTCCCACGGTGGACACCTGACCCACGGCAGCCCGGTTAACATGAGCGGATCCTATTTCAAATTTGTCCCCTACGGGGTGAGCCCGGAAACCGAAACCATCGACTATGACGAGGTCCGGCGGACCGCGCTGGAATGCAGGCCGAAGATGATCGTCGCCGGTGCCAGCGCCTATCCCCGGATCATCGATTTCCCGAAGCTGCGGGAGATCGCTGACGAGGTGGGCGCGCTGCTGATGGTGGATATGGCGCATATCGCCGGCCTGGTGGCGGCTGGGGAACATCCCAGCCCCGTGCCCTACGCGGATTTTGTCACCACCACGACCCATAAGACCCTGCGGGGTCCCCGGGGCGGGATGATCCTGTGCAAAGAGGCATATGCCAAGGCAATCGACAAGGCGATTTTCCCCGGCACCCAGGGCGGCCCACTGGAGCACATTATCGCCGCCAAGGCCGTCTGCTTCGGGGAAGCGCTGCAGCCCGCCTTTAAGGCATACCAGCATCAGATTATTCTCAACGCCAAGGCCATGGAAAAAGCCTTCCGGGAAGAGAATGTGAAAATGGTTTCCGGCGGGACGGATAACCATCTGCTGCTGCTGGACTTCACGGGGCTGGAGATGACCGGAAAGCAGATGGAAGCGCTGCTGGACGCGGCGAACATCACCGTCAACAAGAACACGGTGCCCAACGAGACCCGCAGCCCCTTCGTCACCAGCGGAATCCGGATCGGGACGCCGGCCGCCACGACCAGAGGCCTGAAGGAGGCGGAGATGGACACGGTGGCCCGCTGGATCGCCAGGATCCTCCGGGAAGGGGAGCAGGCCGTGCCCGCGGTGAAGGCGCAGGTCGAAGAGATGATGCGGAATTATCCGCTGTATGCGTAAATGAACAGTTTGCGGATGCGCCGCCCGGAAGGGCGGCGTTTTTTGTGCCCGACCGTTCGCGGCGCCTGCGGCCGCTTTCGCCTCCGCGGGTGGAGGGATTTTCAGTTCAACTTCACATGACCTTCACAATGTTCGGATTTTTTAACCGAAAAAAGGATGAAAAAATCCCAGATGTGATATGGCGTTGCGAGGCTTTTTCTGATAAAATCTTAACATGAAAACGATGTGTGAGGAGCATATGGTTTGAATGGGAGCCAGCGGGACGAGCGAGGCACCTTTAAAAGCATATTTATCCCCTGTTTGGAAAAGAGAGGAGGGTTCACTTGGCGGTAATTGCGAACGAGACGGCGAAACTGAGAATTGTTTCCTTAGGCGGCGTTGACGAAATCGGAAAGAACATGACCGTATTTGAATACGGCGACGACATTATTATCGTGGACTGCGGCAGCGTATTCCCCAAAGAGGATATGCTGGGCGTGGACCTCGTAATTCCAGACGTATCCTATCTGCTGAGCCGGAAGGAGAAGATTCGGGGCTTCCTGTTTACCCATGGGCACGAAGACCATATCGGCGGGACGCCCTATATCCTCAAGCAGATTCCCGCACCTATTTACGGAACGAAGCTGACCATGGCGCTGGTTGACCTGAAGCTGAAGGAATACCGGGTGGACAATATCCCGATTCACGTAGTGCAGCCGCGGAGCGTGGTGCAGCTGGGCTGCTTTACCTGCGAATTCATCCATGTGAGCCATTCCATCGCCGGCGCCTGTGCCATTGCCATTACCTGCCCCGCGGGGACGGTGATGGTCAGCGGCGACTTCAAAATTGACTATACGCCGATCGACGGACATGTAACAGACCTGCAGACCCTGGCGCGATACGGGGAGCAGGGCGTCATGGCGATGCTGTGCGAATCCACCAACGTGGAGCGCAGCGGCTACACCATGAGCGAAATGAAAATCGGCGACACGTTTGACAAGATGTTTGCCCAGGCGGAGGGCCGCGTGATCGTGGCCATGTTCGCCAGCAATATCCACCGGATGCAGATGGTCATTGACAACGCCATCCGCTACGGGCGGCGGGTGTGCTTTATCGGGCGGAGCATGGTTAACGTCAGCCGGGTTGCCATGAGCATCGGCGAGCTGCGGATCCCCGAGGGCTGGCTCATCGACATGGACAGTCTGGATCAGTATCCGGACAACGAGCTGCTGGTGCTGACGACGGGGAGTCAGGGCGAGCCCATGGCGGGGCTGACCCGTATGGCCTACGCGGAGCACCGGAAGCTGCAGATCCGCCAGAGCGATATGGTCATCATCTCCGCGACGCCCATTCCCGGGAACGAAAAATTCATCTCCCGGGTGATCAACCAGCTGTACCGGCTGGGGGCGCAGGTGGTTTACAGCACGCTGGCGGACGTGCACGTATCCGGACACGCCTGCCAGGAGGAACTGAAGCTGATGCATGCCCTGGTGCGGCCGAAGTACTTTATTCCCGTCCACGGAGAATACAGGATGCTCTGGCAGCACGCGGTGCTGGCGGCGAATATGGGCATGCCGGAGGAGAACATCGTCATTCCCGAGCTGGGCCAGGTCATTGAAATGAACCTGAACCAGCTGAGCCTGGGCGAGCAGGTGCCCACGGGCGGAATCCTGGTGGACGGCCTGGGTGTGGGCGATGTGGGAAATGTGGTCCTGCGGGATCGGAAACACCTGAGCCAGGAAGGCATCCTGGCGGTCGTCGTGGTCATCGATCAGGAGCGGCAGCGGCTGCTGAGCGGGCCGGATATCGTGAGCCGGGGATTCATCTACGTCCGGGAGAACGAGAATCTGATCGACAATGTGCAGGCGCTGGTGCGGAATATCCTGTCGAACCAGAGCCTGGCGGCCGACAATATTGCGAACCTGAAGAACGCGATCAAGGACGAGGTGCATAACTACATCTTCGAAATGATCAAACGGAACCCCATGATCCTGCCGATCGTCATTGATATTTGAGGCGGTGTACAAAAGGATGCGGGGGAGAGGATCCGACCTCTCCCCCGCATATCATTCCTCCGGGAAAGGGAGAAACGGATATGGAATATTCAGCGGCATGGAAGCTGGCGGACGCCATCAAAGCCAGCGAGGAATATCGGACCTATCACGGCCTGAAGGAGGACGTGATGGCGGATGAGACCCAGGGAGCGCTGATCCGGGAATACCGGAAGATGCAGATGGAGATCCAGATGCGCTCCCTGAGCGGGCAGGGGACGCCCCCGGAGGAGCTTCAGCGGTTTTCCACCCTGGGAAATCTGCTTTACTCCAAGCCGGAGGTTGGCCAGTTTCTGCTGGCTGAGATGCGGCTGCAGCAGGCGATGGCAGATATTTTCAAGATTATCACGGACGCGGCGGGGCTGGAGATTCAGCTGCCGGGATGAGGGATCGGAGCTTTGAAGAAGGACAGAGAACACAGTCGGGAGGACCGGGAGATCAGCTGGCGCACGCTGGAAGAGGAGCGGACCTACGGAGTGTACTGGTACAGCGTGCTCTGGCGGATTCTGCGGCCGATTCTGATCGGGCTGACGGTGGCAGTCATCGTGGCTGGACTGGGCATGGGGATCTGGAACAGGGTCTATGAATCCTTTGCCGCCCCGACAGACCGGGCGGATGAGACGGAGGTTCCTTTCGAGATCACCAGCGGCCAGAGCCTGACCCGGGTTTCCAGAAACCTGGAGGAAGCGGGACTGATCCGCAGCAAGACCGTTTTTAAATACTACTGCGACTTCGCGGGCATGAGCCAGAAGCTGCAAATCGGGCAGTACGCCCTGAAAAAAAGCATGTCCATGACGGAGATCGCGGATATGCTGACCACCGGGGATGGGAATCCCCTGGTCCGGAATATTACCCTGATTCCGGGGGAGACCATCGAGGAATTCACCGATAAGATGGTCCGCAGCGGCGTCATCAGCGACCGGGAGGCTTTCCTGAGCCTGTGCCGCAGCGGGGAGAAGTTCCGGGATTACTATTATGTGGCCGACGTCCTCGCGACGAAGAACGCAGGAAGCCGGAAATACGTCCTGGAAGGATACCTGGCGCCGGATACCTATGAAATCTATGTCACCGCCACCGCGGAGGATATCATCCGGAAGCTGCTGAGCCAGACGGAGGCGGTCTTTCCCGCCGAACTGCAGGAGCAGGCGGAGGCGCAGGGCATGAGCATGGATCAGGTGCTGACCCTGGCCAGCCTGATCGAGAAGGAAGCGGGGGCGGACGATTTTGCCAGGGTCAGCGCGGTGTTCCATAACCGGCTGAAAGCAAAGATGAAGCTGCAGAGCGACGTGACCATCCATTACGTGACCGGCGTGCCGAAAATGGCCCTGGAGGGGGATGATCTGACCGTAAACAGTCCCTATAACACTTACGTAAACGCGGGGCTGCCGCTGGGGCCGATCTGCAATCCCTCCGCGGCGGCCATCCGGGCCGCCCTGAATCCGGACCCCACCTTTACGGCGGAAAACTATCTGTATTTCTGTGCCAAGGATCCGGAGCACGGCGGGCTCTATTTCAGCCGCACCCTGCAGGAGCACGAGCAGGCGGTGGCCATCTATGCCCCGCTGTGGAAGCAGTACGACGAGAAACGAGGCATTCAGTGAACCGGAGGCGGATCGGCCGCGCCGGGAGACAGGTTTACGAAGGGATAAAGAACAAGAAGTGTGTCCGATTCGGGGAATAGGTTGCCAGATTGTAAAAATAATGTTACAATAATGGGTACCCTGTGAGGAATGGCCCGCAAGATCGACAGGCGAAGGAGCAGAGCAGATGTCAGGATTCGTTTCAGACGCGGTTGTCAAAAGACTGCCTGCCTATTACCGGCACCTGCGGGAGCTGGAAGCGCAGGGCATCTCCCAGATCTCCAGCCAGGAGCTGGGAGAGAGAATGCAGCTGACGCCAAGCCAGATCCGCCAGGATATTAACAGCTTCGGCGGCTTCGGCCGTCAGGGGTACGGATACCCGGTCAAGGAGCTAAAGGATCATATCCGGCGTATCATGGGGCTGGACCGGCTGCATCGGATGATCATCATCGGAGGGGGGCGCATGGGGCAGGCCATCGCCAATTATGCCAGCTTTACCAGGGAAGGATTTCCTACCGTGGCTATTTTCGACGCTGATGAGACCAAGATCCGGCAGAGCACGGAAGAGATGCCGATCTATCCCATCGGGGAGATGGAAAGCCGCCTGCCGGAGCTGGAAGCGAGCATCGCGGTACTGGCCGTGCCGGTGGAGGCAGCCCAGGAAATGATGGATCGCCTGTACGCCCTGGGGATCCGGGCGATATGGAATTTCGCGCCGGTGGATCTGAACTATCCTCGGGATGCGGTCGTGATGAATGTGCATTTAAGCGATTCACTGCATATTCTGTCCTATCGGATGAATCAAATGGCGGAGGAAGCTGTCCGGCGGTCAAACGGGAAGGGGTGAACGGTTCACCCCTTCGGCCGGCGGACCGGGATGGGTTGGCTTGATCGCCCCCTTCGGACGGCTTCCCGAAATAAGGGAAAATGAGAAGAACCAGAAATTATGACCTGTACGAGGGCGACGGGGAAATAATCGGCGAGGAGCGGGGGCTGCCCGGGAAGCAGCCGCTGGGCCGGGACCAGGAGCTTCGGGAAAAGGACGAGGCGGTCCGGCGGACGGAGCAGCGCTTCCGGTATTTCCAGCGGAACGCGGAGCAGGACGACGGCCTGGGGGCGCCCGATTCCGTATTTGACGACTTCGACCGGTTCGACGCTTTCCCGGAACGGGAGCATCGGCCCCGTCGCCGCAGAAAGAAGACCCGGCATAAAGCTGCCTGGGTCTTTTGCATCCTGCTCTCTCTTCTGGGAATCATGGGGGCCGGCTATCTGGCCCTGCCGCAGGTCACCGGCCTGAGGTACCGCTTTTTGCCGAATATTGCCTTTGCCAACGGGAGCATCCTGTGGATCGACCCGGCGCGGCAGGAAAACCTGACCGCTCTGCGGAAGGAGATCTATCACGACAGGATTTATCCCGGTGTATACATTGACAATCTCCACGTGGGCGGCATGACCAAAGAGGAAGCCGCAGCGGCCCTGACGGCGGAGACAGAGACCTCGGACGCGAACTTCAACATCACCGTGACGGTGGGCAACCAGAGCTGGCAGGTGACGCCGGACCGTGTTCCGGTCAGCCGGAATACGGAAGCACTGGTGGAGACGGCGTGGGCCATCGGCCGGGGAAACAGTGCGAGCCTTCGGGGCACCGGAAAAACCCCGTTTCAGGAACGGGTGGAGAAGGCCTCGGATCTGCGGAGCTATCCGGTCGTCCTGCATACGGAGAAAACCTGGGATCATGCGGCGCTGCGCGCCCTGTGCGAGGGAATTTCCGCGTATGTGAACCGGGATCCGGTGAACAGCATGGTGGCAACCTTTGATTTCTCCACGCAGGCCTTTACCTTTACGGAGGATCAGCCCGGAGCCCGGCTGGACGCCGATACGATTTACAGCCGGGTGGCCGCCATGCTGGACGGCGGCGATTTCTTCGGATCGGTGTTCCTGACGCCGGAGAAGATCATCGCGGATGTGACCAAAACGGAGCTCATGAACAGCTTCGGCCAGATTTCCACCTATACCACCAAGACCACCAGCGACAAAAATCGGAATACCAACATCCGCCTCAGCGCGGAGGCCATCAACGGCACCACGGTCCTGCCGGGGGAGATTTTCAGCTTTAACGGCGCTACCGGCGCCCGGACAGAGGAAAAGGGGTACAAGCCCGCGGCGGCCATCAGCCGGGGCGAGAGCATTGACGAGGTAGGCGGCGGGGTTTGCCAGACCAGCTCCACCCTCTTCAACGCCGTGGCCCGGGCAAACCTGGAAATCGTGGAGCGCAGCCCTCACGCCTGGCCGTCCAGCTATGTGGAAAAAGGATTCGACGCCACGGTGAACTGGCCGGGGCTTGACTTTAAGTTTAAGAACAACACCGAGTGGCCGGTCTTTATTCTGGCGGAATACCAGAACCAGAAGGTCACGGTGCGCCTGTACGGCATGAGCCTGGGGGTGGATACCCGGATCGACCTGGAGAGCGTCACCGTCCGTACGCTGGCCCAGCCGCAGGGCACCAATTATGTCATCAATTACAATCTCGCCCCCGGGGAAAGCAAGCGCACCGTCAAGGGACGGCAGGGGTATGTGGTGGAGACCTGGAAGGTATGGTATCAGGGGGAACGGGAAATCAAGCGGGAAAAGCTGTTTACCTCTACCTACAAGGCATACCAGGAGACCATCGAGTACAATCCGACATGAAGGACCAGTTGACAGCGGCCCCCGGGTTGGGTATAATACCGCTGTTGGGCCGGAGTGGCGGAATGGCAGACGCCGCGGATTCAAAATCCGTTGCCCTCAAAAGCGTGCGGGTTCAAGTCCCGCCTTCGGCACGAAAAA
>CADBTC010000232.1 GCA_902797445.1 uncultured Eubacteriales bacterium
CCCCAGGGTGACGACCGGGGTCTCCTGCGTGCCGATCTCCAGATCCGCTCCGGACGGATCCGCGGCACCGCGGACGGACAGGGTATTCAGCACATCCGCCACGACGGAGACTCCCTGCGAGAGGGAGGGGACATCCTGCGATGCGGGAATGAGGCTGACGGCCTTTTCAGCGGCCGCCGCGTCCACCTGGGCAGAAATGGTGAAAGAAACGGGGGATTCCAGGTTTCCGGTAAAGGCGCCGAAGATGTTAAACAGCATCATCAGGGCAGTAACAACGGAAACAATACTGTTCATCATGTTTGGTTCTTCCTCCTGTTCTTTTCAGCCGCCCCGGAAGGGCAGGACCGGCTGCGGCCCGCGCGTCCTCCGGACGACAGATTTCCTCCCGAATATAGCATGTATTGCGTGAAAAAGCAACGAAAAAGGGAACGAAAAGGTTCATTCCCATCGTTCCCCCAAATGGATGTTTCTTTCGCTCCTTGCGGATCAGACCTGCTTTCCGGTCTTCCGGGAATAATCCTCCAGCGCGGACTGGATCGCTTCCTCGGCCAGCACGCTGCAGTGCATTTTGTAATCCGGAAGGCCGTCGAGGGCTTCGGCTACCGCTTTGTTGGTCAGCTGTCTGACTTCGCTGAGCGGCTGCCCCTTGATGAGCTCCGTGGCCATGGAGCTGGACGCAATGGCGCTGGCGCAGCCGAACGTCTCAAACTTGACATCCTTGACCACGTCGTCCTCGATCTTCAGATACATCCGCATGATGTCGCCGCATTTTGCGTTGCCGACCTCTCCGATGCCGTCCGCGTCTTCAATGACGCCTACGTTGCGGGGATTGCGGAAATGATCCATCACTTTTTCGCTGTATAATGCCATGTGTGGAGGCCTCCTTACAGAATGAACGGCTTTTTGCCGCTGGTCAGGTCTCTCCAGACGGGGGAGAAACCGCGCAGACAGGTGACGACTTCCTTGACCGCGCCGATGATTTCATCCACCTGCTCTTCGGTGATGTCCTCGCCCAGAGTCAGACGAAGGGAGCCGTGGGCGACATCGTGAACCCGCCCGATGGCCAGCAGCACATGGCTGGGATCAAGCGAGCCTGAGGTGCAGGCGCTGCCGGAGGAAGCCTGGATGCCCATGTCGTCCAGCATGAGCAGCAGGGATTCGCCTTCGATGCCTTCGAAGCAGAAGCTGACATTGCCCGGAAGACGTTTTTCCGCGTCCCCGTTCAGCGCGCAGTGCGGAATGGCCGACAGGCCGGCGATGAGACGGTCCCGCATGCGGATGAGGTGCGCGGCGTTTTCCGGCATTTTTTCGCAGGATTCCCGAAGCGCGGCGGCCATGGCCGCGATCCCCGGCACATTCTCCGTGCCCGCGCGCCGGCCGTGCTCCTGGGCACCGCCCTCAATCAGGGGAACCAGGCGGATGCCGCGTCTGCAGTACAGGAAGCCAACCCCCTTGGGCCCGTGAAATTTATGAGCGGAGGCCGAAAGCATGTCGATTGGCTCGTCGGCGACGTTGATAGGAAGGTGCCCGACGGCCTGGACTGCGTCCGTGTGGAACAGGACATTCTTTCTGCGGCAGATTTCGCCGATTTCCCGAATGGGCTGGACGGTGCCGATCTCGTTATTGGCATACATCACCGTCACCAGGCAGGTGTCGTCCCGGATGGCTGCTTCCACCTCGGAAGGAACCACCAGGCCGTTTTCATGCACATCCAGCAGGGTGATTTCAAACCCTTCTTTTTTCAGCCTTTCCAGGGTATGGAGCACCGCGTGGTGCTCAAAGGCTGTGGAGATGATATGCTTTTTGCCTTTCGACCGGCCGATTTCGGCGGCCGTGCGGATGGCCTGATTATCCGCTTCGCTCCCGCCGGAGGTGAAGGTGATTTCACGGGCTTCCGCTCCGATCAATGCCGCGATTTCCCCGCGGGCATTTTCCAGAACGGTTTTCGCCCTTTGGCCGTGTTCATACAGGCTGGAGGGATTGCCCCAGGTTTCCTGAAGCACCTGGGTCATGACATGGATGGCTTTTTCGCTCATCCGGGTTGTGGCTGCGTTATCCGCGTAGATCACCGGCAACAGCTCCTTTCATACAGCACGAAGGGATTATAATCCTATTCACCTACTGTGTCAATAGGTAAAACATGGAGAGTTTCATTTTTCTCTGACAAAAGGGTTGACTTGTCTATTTGCCTACTATACAATAGGACAAGAGGAAAGGGGGCGACCGGCATGATTTCAACCAGAGGACGGTATGCAATTCGCCTGATGATCGACCTGGCTGAGCATGATCAGGGCAGCTGCGTTCCGCTGAAGGACATCGCGGAAAGGCAGGGGATTTCCAAAAAATATTTGGAAATCATCGTAAAGGAGCTGGTCAGCGCCGGACTGCTGATCGGCGCCAGCGGAAAAGGCGGCGGGTACAGGCTGTGTCGAAAGCCGGAAGAATATACCGTCGGAGAGATCCTGGACCTGATGGAAGGGAAGCTTTGCTCCGTGGCCTGCCTGGCCGGAGCGCAGAACGACTGTCCGAGAAAGCAGGAGTGCAGGACGCTCCCCATGTGGACCGAGTACGACAATATGGTGCATGATTTCTTTTACAGCCGGCGGCTCAGCGATCTTGTCAATACAAAAAGCAGTTAATGGGGCGGCCGGGGTGTTCTTCCGGCTGCTGTTTCATGGTAAACGGATGTTTTTGAAGGCATTTTTCTTCGTCCGGGATATTTCCCGGCCCTTTTTTTGAAAAATGCCATGAAAAAAGCGGGCTCCCGCCCGCTGAAGAATGAGGTCATTTGATTCGCCGGGGACGGCCATTGGGGGCTGCCCAGCGCGTTCTGCGTCAGAAGGATGCGTTTTTCACGCTTCCGTAAACAGGGGGGTTGAGTAATACCGGTCCCCGCTGTCTGGCAGGAGCGCTACAATGGTCTTCCCCTTGTTGGCGGGATCTTTGGCGAGCTCCAGCGCCGCGTACAGCGCCGCACCGGAGGAAATCCCCACGGAGATGCCCTCTTTCCGCGCCAGCAGCTTTGCCGTGGCAAACGCGTCGTCATTTTTGACCGGGAAAACCTGGTCATAGACCGCCGTGTTCAGCACATCGGGCACGAATCCCGCGCCGATCCCCTGAATCTTATGGGCGCCTCCATGCCCCTGGGAAAGCACGGGAGAATCGGCCGGCTCCACCGCGACGACCTGGACGGAGGGCTTCTGGGCTTTTAAGTATTCGCCGGTTCCGGTCACTGTGCCGCCGGTGCCTACGCCCGCAATAAAGATGTCCACCGCGCCGTCGGTGTCCTTCCAGATTTCCGGGCCGGTGGTCGCCCGATGAACCGCCGGATTGGCCGGATTGACAAACTGGCCGGGGATAAAGCTGTTTGGGATTTCCTTTGCCAGCTCCTCGGCTTTGGCAATGGCGCCTTTCATGCCCTTGGCCCCTTCCGTGAGTACAATCTCCGCCCCGTACGCCTTGAGGATATTACGGCGCTCCACGCTCATGGTTTCCGGCATGGTCAGAATGATACGATATCCCTTGGCTGCTGCGATGGACGCCAGGCCGATGCCCGTGTTGCCGCTGGTCGGCTCGATGATGACGGAGCCCTCGCCCAGCAGGCCCTTTTCTTCCGCGTCCTCGATCATCGCCTTGGCGATCCGGTCCTTGACGCTGCCTGCCGGATTAAAGTATTCCAGCTTGACGAGTACGGTTGCCTGCAGGTCCAGCGCCTTTTCGATGTTTGCGATCTCGACCAGCGGGGTGTTGCCGATCAGACCGAGGGTTCCCTTGTAAATGTTCGACATGGTTTCACATCCTCCTTATAAAGAACGGTCTCTGGATGATCATCCGGTAGATCCTATGGGACAGATCATACATAAAAAAACCTACTAAGTCAATAGGTAAAATGTATTTTTTTAGTCTTTTACGAACAGTGCATAATGTCTGATGGCTTTAGGAGCCAGTGCAAAGGGGCGAAGCAGGGCGGGATCCGGGCCGTGAAAAAGGCGCCATCCACAGCGATGGCGCCTCTTGACGCTGGGGTGTGATCCGGGATCCGCGGACGTCAGGTCCTTATCCGAAGACCGCGAAGGACTGGGCGCCCAGAACGATCTGGTTTCCGTCGGCTTTCGCTTCCCCGATGATGAACAGCGGGGCTTTGCCTTCCGCGGACACGGGAGCCGCCAGGCATTCGCCCGCGGGGTTGACCGCGACCAGCAGATGACCGCGGCGATAGACGAAGGGCTTGCCCTTTTCGGCGCAGACCGTCTCATACGGGGCATCCGCCTGCAGGTCTTCCTGCTCATGGCGCAGCTTCAGAAGCGCCCGGACCGTATGGAGCAGGGAGGCGGGATCCTTCTCCTGGGCGGCCACGGTCGGTGCGTCCGGAGCGGGATCCACCGGGAGATACAGGCTGTCGGCGCATCCGGTGGAGAAGCCCAGGTTCCTGCTGCCGTCCCACTGCATGGGGGTGCGGGCGCCGGTCCGGAAATAGCCGCCCTCCTTGGTCGGAAGGTCCAGATAGCGCATGCCGATCTCGTCCCCGTAATACAGGAAGGGGACACCGGGCATGGTGAACAGGAAGGCATAGGCGAGCTTCAGCTCGTCTGGGGAGAGGTTGAAGCGCGGCCGCACCGTATCATGGTTGCAGGTGAGCATGGAGATGTAGCCGATGTCCTTCGTATCCTTGTACCAGGGCTCGTATTCCTGGAGGAAGCGGCCGATATCCCGATCCGCTGCGTCCTTACGGAAATAGCTGTTGTCCTCCCCGCCCAGCATCCGGGAGAAGCCCTTCTGATAATCCCGCATCAGGCTGGCATAGCCGCAGCCGGGATGATTCAGATAGAAGTCCATGTGATAGCCGGCCCGCAGCGCCAGGGGCGGATTGCTCCATTCGGCGACCATCGCTGCGTCGGGATACTCCTTGTCCAGCATTTCCCGGACGTTTTTCCAGATGGCGCTGGTGCCCGACTTCTGCTCATCATCATTCTTGACCAGGGAGGCTGCCATGTCCACGCGGAAACCGTCGCAGCCATGATCCAACCAGAAGCGCATGACATCCTTCATGGCTTCCCGGGTGGCGATGGCGTCCGGATGATCCACGGGCAGCTGCCAGGGTTCCTCAACCTTCAGGAAACCGTAGTTCAGGGCGGGCTGGCATTTGAAGAAGTTCAGAATATAGGTGCCGCTGCGCTCGCTTTCGCCGCCGATGAAGCCCATGTTCCGGGCGCCCTGGAAGCAGAAATCCGTCCAGATGTAGCGGTTGGAATATTCATTCTTCTCCGCCTTCTGGCTCTGCCGGAACCATTCATGCTCCTCGCTGGTATGGCCGGGGACGAGATCCAGCAGGACCCGGATGCCGCGGTGATGCGCTTCCCCGAACAGGCGGTACAGATCGTTGTTGGTGCCGTAGCGGGGAGCAACCTTTTTGTAATCCCGGACATCGTATCCGGCATCCTTGAAGGGAGAGTCGAAGCAGGGGTTGATCCACAGGGCGTTGCAGCCCAGGGATTTGATATAATCGAGCTTTTCGATGATGCCGTTAAAATCGCCGATGCCGTCCCCGTTGGTGTCATAGAATGACTGGGGATAAATTTCGTAGAAGACCGCGTCCTTCAGCCACTGAGTAGACATTGATAAACCACCTTTCTTTTTCTCATTCGGATATCTATTGATACGGTGCGCCTGTCACCGTTCAATCCGCAGCGTCCTGACCTGGAAGGTATGGAAGCGGAGGGCGACCCTGCCGTCCTGAAGAGGCAGTTCCTCCCGCCTGTTTTCCAGCATGTCGCAATCCCATACCTTCGCGCAGGGAATATTCAGCGAAAGCGTGCAGACGGTATCCGCCCGTTTCGCTTCA
>CADBTC010000233.1 GCA_902797445.1 uncultured Eubacteriales bacterium
CTATGACGCGATCGATCATAAGTGGAAAAAGAATCTGGAACTTCATGATGTAATTCTTGAAATTGCGGATGACCTGTGTCAGGGCTGTCCGGCAGATGAAAATGGAGACTGTGAGGATCCGGTATGGACCTGCAAGTATGTGGATATGTACAGATATACAGGCACGGCGGCAAAGCCCACACAAATCCGCCTGATCAGGGCTGACATCACAAAACTGTCGGATGTGGACGCGATTGTCAATGCGGCAAATAACAGCCTGCTGGGCGGCGGAGGCGTGGACGGAGCGATCCACAGAGCCGCGGGTCCCGAGCTCCTGAAAGAATGCCGCGGCCTGCACGGCTGCAAAACCGGAGAGGCAAAAATAACCGGGGCGTACAGACTCCCCTGCAGGTATGTGATCCATACCGTCGGTCCAATCTGGTACGGCGGGAGGCGGAATGAAGAAAAGTACCTCGCGGCCTGCTATCGGAATTCTCTTAAGCTGGCTTTGAAAAACGGCATCAGGCGCATTGCTTTTCCGTCCATATCAACGGGCGTATACAGTTATCCGACAAAGCTTGCGGCAGAGATTGCCGTATCCACAGTCAGCGAATTCATAAAATCTAATCCGGGAGCGCTGGATCTGGTGGAATGGGCGCTGTTTGACGATGAAACGCTGCGGATTTATACGGAAGCTTTACGGATGGTATCTGACTAAAGAATGTTCCGGCAAAGGGGGAAATAATAATGAGTGAAGAATGCCTGATATGCAGAGCGCCCCTGGAGTATCTGGATACGGATGTCTTCATGGAATGTGCAATATGCGGTAAAAAGGAACTCAGCAAGACCCGCTGCATTCACGGTCATTATGTATGTAATGAATGTCACACTGCAGGCATGGATATGATCATCGGACTGTGCTTGGAAGAGACATCAAAAGATCCGGTTGAGATTCTTGAAAAGATGATGTCGATGCCGTTTTGCCATATGCATGGACCGGAACATCATGTGATGGTCGGAGCGGCGCTTTTAACCGCATTCAGGAACGCGGGCGGAGAAATTGACCTCACCCGGGCACTGCCGGAAATGATGCATCGGGGAAAGAGCGTGCCGGGCGGAGCCTGCGGCTTTTGGGGAGCCTGCGGAGCCGGGATCAGTTCAGGAATGTTTGTGTCAATCATATCGGGGTCGACACCGTTAAAGAAGGAACCGTTTGGCTTATCCCACCAGATGACGGCAAGATCACTGGAAAGGATTGGACGGATCGGAGGGCCGAGATGCTGTAAGCGGGATTCCTATCTGTCTGTGCTGGAAGCAGTTGACTTCGTCAAAGAAAACTTCGGCGTAGAGATGGAGAGAGCGGAGATCGTCTGTTCCCGCTCTTCACAGAACAATCAGTGTATAGGAAACAGGTGTCCGTTTTTTAAAGGAGGATGTATATGCAGTTCATAATTTTTGCCTATGACGGTACAGACAAGGATGCGTTATCGCGCAGGATGAGCGTCCGCGCGCAGCATCTGGAAAACATTGAAAAACTGAACGAAGAGGGCCATGTGATCTGCGCCGGCGGCATGACCGGGGCGGACGGAAATCTGATGGGCTCCTTCCTGGTCATGGATTTTGACAGCGAAGATGACCTGAATGAATACCTGAAGACAGAACCGTACATGACCGGAGATGTATGGAAAGACATATCGATTGAGGACTGCAACGTCCTGTACGGACGCAAATGACATAAATGACGCAAATGAAAAAGTATCTTTCACCATTCATAATGCTGGCTGTGTTTGAAACAGTGGCAGTAACGCTTTGGCTGACTAAGGACAATATTTTTTATCTTTTCAATTTCAGCTACATTGGTATTTCAATATCGCTGGGGATGTTTCTGTTCATCCGGAAATATAAATACGCCAGACGGATCGTGCAGCTGCTGGTCGGACTGTATATGCTGATTTATCTCGGACTTATCTGCAATGAAAATATGCAGATCGAGGGCTTCTGGTACTATCTGTTCACCGGTGTGTTTGAAGCCGCGACGATTCATTATGCCGTCGCCAAGATTTTCGGCCCGCTGCTGTTCGGCAGAGGGTGGTGCGGCTATGCCTGCTGGACAGCCATGGTACTGGACTTTCTGCCGTACAAGATCCCGGCGCAGCCGAGAAAAAAGATCGGATGGTTCAGGTATATTACATTCGCGGCATCTCTGATCTTTGTCGCAGCGCTTTTTCTGGCTAAGGTCGGGAACCTGGAACGGATCATGTTCTGGGCGTTCATCATCGGCAACCTGGCATATTACTGCATCGGTATTGGCCTGGCATTCGCCTTTAAGGATAACCGGGCGTTCTGCAAGTATATCTGTCCGATTACGGTGTTTCTCAAGCCGATGAGTTATTATTCGCGGTTCCGCGTGACGTGTGATAAGGACAAGTGCATTTCATGCGGGAAATGTAAGCGGGTTTGTCCGATGAACGTGGATGTAACGGATAATTCCAGGAAAAGAGAGAACGGCACGGAATGTATCCTGTGTATGGAATGCGTAAGAAACTGCCCTAAGGGCGCGCTTTGATACGGCGCAGGGTAGGACAGGGGACGGTTCTGTGTCTGATTTAGGACACAGAACCGTCCCCTGTCCTACTTTCTTTTTCTTTAAAATCGGCCTATAATAGACGATATATTATTATTGCAGCCAAATATTAACAACACATGTCCCGCCGACACGACCGGACATGCAGCGTCAGCCCATCGCCGCAGGCGATTTGGAATGGGATGACGTTCCAAGCCAGAAAGGGGGAAGTTATGACTGGTTTTCCGCTTATTATTGCATTTGTACTTGCAGTCATCCTGATGATTATTGCCATTTCGAAGTTCAAGATTCATCCATTTATCTCGATTATGGGTATTTCTCTGATTCTTGGACTTGTGGCAGGTATCCCGATTGTAGACAGGACACTGGAAGACGGAACCAAAATTTCCGGACTGGCATCTGTCATCGGTTCCGGCTTTTCCGGGACCTTCTCGAGTATCGGTATCGTTATTATTCTCGGCGCGCTGATTGGCTCTGTGCTGGAGATAACAGGCGCGGCGCTGAAGCTGGCAGACATGGTCATTCATCTGGTTGGGAAGAACCATCCTGTTCTGGCTCTGGAGCTTATGGGCTGGGTCGTCTCCATTCCTGTTTTCTGTGACTCCGGGTTCGTTATCCTGAATCCGATTCGTAAAGCCCTGGTCAGCCGTACCGGTGAATCATCGGTGGCTATGTCCATAGGCCTGGGAACAGGTCTCTACCTGTCGCACGTTTTTATCCCGCCGACGCCAGGTCCCATTGCAGCGGCCAACACGCTGGGCGCAGGTGACAATCTTCTGATGGTTATGGGAATGGGCGTTGTCTGCTCCATCTTCCCGCTGATCGCAGGATACTTCTATGCCAACTTTATCGGTAAAAGGGTCAAAGCCGCCGATGAAGCAGATGCAGGAGAGGTCACAAAGACTTATGAAGAACTGGTTGCCGAATACGGAAAACTGCCCGGCGGCTGGGACTCCATGGCGCCGATCATTATTCCCATCATCCTGATGGCATGTTCTTCCATTGCCACTATGGCAGGTATGACAGGCATTTTCAGGGACATTCTGGTTTTCCTCGGAACACCGATCATCGCGCTGGCAGTCGGTACGATCTTCGCCGTGATACAGCTGAAGAATGCCGGCAAACTGGGAGAATTCTACAATCTGACCAATGATACCCTCAAGACAGTCGGACCGATCCTGTTTGTCACAGCGGCAGGCGGTGTTCTGGGCAAGGTCATTTCCAGCTCAGACATGGTCAATTACATCACCCAGCATGCGTCGATTCTTCAGGCAATGGGTATTTTCTTCCCGTTTGTCCTGTCCGCGATCCTGAAATCCGCGCAGGGTTCGTCTACGGTAGCCCTGACGACTACGGCAGGCATTGTGGCGCCGCTGCTGCCTCTTCTTGGTCTGGACAGTCCGATCCGCACCTGCCTGGCCTGCATGGCAATCGGGGCGGGAGCCATGACTGTGTCTCACGCGAACGATTCCTTCTTCTGGGTTGTGACAAACTTCGGTGCCATGACACCGGAACAGGGCTATAAGACCCAGACGCTCAACACACTCATTCTGGGCATTTCGGCAATGATTGAGATCTTTATTCTTTCGCTGATTCTTCATTAAAAGCGATTACTTCAGCGTACACGCAAATTCCAGATATTCGTCCCTGTCTGCAAAGACAGGGACGAATTCGTTTTTAATCCTGCGGGCGGACTTTGCACCGTCATACAGAAGATCGATGGCCGTCATTGCAGCAATTTTCGACGGTACCACATAGGCGGCATAAGGGTCGGCAATATCGAAATCGTTCGCATGAGGAGTACCGACAGCTCCGCCAAAATACGGGTGAATCAGAGGAATCAGCGAAGCGACGTCGCCGCAGTCGGTAGAGGAACCGCGGTGCTCGCCAAAGACATTCTCAGCCCTGTCTGCGCCAAGCAGTTCTTTCGCATTCTCAAGATAGATTTCAGCCATCATCCTGTTCTGGTGACAGGGAAGATCCATGCCGGATTCCTGAATTTCAATCTTTGCGCCGACAGCCTCCGCACCGAGCCGCAGCGCATTGCTGACTTTATCATTGACCATACGAAGCGCAGGCATATTTGCGGCCCGTATGCCAATCTCGAGACGGACGTCATCAGGGACAATGCTGCAGCTGTCGCCTCCTTTGGTGATGATATAGTGAATGCGGACATGATCCTCGTCGGGGAAACTTTCGCGCAGGGCATTGATGTTGTTCATACCGCAAAGAGCAGCTTCCAGCGCATTGATGCCTTTGTGGGGAGCAAGTCCCGCATGCGCACCCCTGCCGATATACCGGACATTCTTGAAA
>CADBTC010000234.1 GCA_902797445.1 uncultured Eubacteriales bacterium
AACATGCTCTATCATCCGGCTGTACATCCCGGCATGACATGGCCGGAGGCGCAGAGAGAGCTGCATGACGCGCTGGGATTATGATTCTTTCATTCTGCCTTTTTTGCGGGGGCTGGCTCCTGCTTTTTTCTTCCGGCGCTGATCATTCCCGATGTTGAATCATGCGTTTGGACGGAGGATGCGCGGCGGACGGAGCCGCGGCTGTCTGAGGTCGCGGGATGCGATCTCAGGCATTTCACAAAAGGAGAATCGGACAGCATATGAGAAACCGGATTTATCTTGACCACGCGGCGACGACGGCGGTTTCCGCGGAGGTGCGGGAAGCCATGGCTCCCTTCCTGGCGGAATCATACGGGAATCCTTCCGCCGTGTATGCTACTGGACGGGAAGCCCGCAGGGCGGTGGATCAGGCAAGAAGAAAGGTGGCGGAAGCACTGGGGGCGGCGCCTCGGGAGATCTATTTTACCTCCGGCGGCAGTGAGAGTGACAACTGGGCGGTGCTGGGGACGGCGCTGGCTGGCCGGGAGCGGGGCCGGCATCTCATTACCTCTGCCATCGAGCACCACGCGGTGCTGCGCCCCTGTCAGTATCTGGAAAAGCTGGGATATGAGGTTACCTATCTGCCGGTGGACGCCCGGGGACGGATCGACCCAGGGGATCTGGAGCGGGCGATCCGGCCGGATACCGTTCTGATCTCTCTGATGACGGCAAATAATGAAATCGGTACCCTGCAGCCCGTGGAGGCATTCGGCCGGATCGCCAAGGCGCATGGAATCCCTTTCCATACCGACGCAGTACAGGCCATGGGGGCTGTATCCATTGACGTGGAAGCATGGGGGGCGGATCTGCTGAGCCTCAGCGCCCATAAGTTTCATGGGCCCAAAGGGGTGGGGCTGCTCTACATCCGGCAGGGAACGCGGGTGGATCCCCTGATCCACGGCGGCGCCCAGGAGCGGGGGCTCCGGGCGGGGACGGAGAATACCGCCGGGATCGCCGGCATGGGCCGGGCCATGGAAATCGCCGCGGCTCAGATTCCAGAGCGGACAGCGCGCATCCGGGCGCTGCGGGACAGGCTGCGCGCCGCGCTGCGGGACGTGATACCGGATATCAGGGAGAACGGAGAACCGGACCAGGCATTGCCGGGGCATGTCAGCTTCCGAATTCCCGGGATCGATGGGGAAACGCTCCTGCTGCGAATGGATCTGGCGGGTATTGCAGTTTCCGGCGGCAGCGCGTGCACCAGCGGATCCCCCGAGCCGAGCCACGTGCTGGAGGCGATCGGTCTGTCCGAAGCGGAGAACCGGAGCAGTATCCGGATCACGATCGGGGAGGAAAATACCGCCGGAGAGATCGATGAGACGGTGCAGACGCTGACGGCGATCGTGCAGGACCTGCGGAGGGATGGAAATGTTCATTGACAGGCCTCCGGCAAGTGTATAAAATATGAGCACAGGATATCGGCGCACGGGAAACCGGCGGTTTGCGTCCGTCGGGATTCCGGCGCGCAGGGGTTCAACAATCCCGTCCGCGGGGCGGCGAAAGGTCAGAAAAAGGTTCATAGCATAAGGAGGAACAATGATGAGCAGAGCGGCAGGTATTTTGATGGCGGTTTCCAGCTTGCCGGGGAAATACGGCATCGGGTGTTTTGATAAAGAGGCGTACCGTTTTGTGGATTTTCTGGAACGGTCCGGCCAAACCTACTGGCAGATCCTGCCCCTGAATCCCCCGAACCATCGGCCCCTGGCATACGATTCTCCTTATCAGGGTTTTTCCGCCTTTGCCGGCAATCCGTTCTACATCAGCCTGGACGCTTTGATCCAGGAAGGGGTGCTGACCCAGGAAGAGGTAGACGCCGTGGACTTCGGCGACGACCCGAACCGGGTGGATTACGAGAAGCTGTTTGCCAACCGGCTGCCTCTGCTGCGCAAAGCATATGAGCGGTCCCGGGTTGCGGAGCGGGAGGACTATCTGCACTTCATTCACGAGAATGCCTGGTGGCTGGACGACTATGCCCTCTTCATGGCGCTGAAGGGCTTCTTCAAGGAAGCGGAATGGCCGGACTGGCCGGAGGATATCAGCCGGCACTGGGGCTATGCCATTGATTATTATAATCAGCTGCTGTACTTTGATATCGAGTTCCACAAATATACGCAGTATAAATTCTTCCAGCAGTGGAATGCGCTGAAGGCCTATGCAAACGCCAAACACATCAGCATCATCGGGGACATTCCGATCTACGTTTCCTTCGACAGCGCGGATGTGTGGGCGCATCCGGACCTGTTCCAGCTCAACGATCAAAACCGGCAGAGCGCTGTGGCCGGCTGCCCGCCGGATGCCTTCTCTGCCGACGGCCAGGTCTGGGGGACGCCCCTGTACCGCTGGGAAAAGCATCGGGAGGACCGCTTCGGATGGTGGATGGCCCGGCTGTGGATGAACTTCCAGCAGTGCGATCTGCTGCGCATTGACCACTTCCGGGGCCTGGATGAATATTTCTCCATTCCCGCGGGACAGGGGGCCATGGCGGGACACTGGGAAAAGGGCCCGGGGATGGCGATTTTTCACCAGATGTGGCAGAATATGGGCTATAAGCCTGTCATCGTGGAGGACCTGGGCTATATGACCGAATCCGTGCGGCAGATGGTTCGGGAAACCGGTTTCCCGAACATGAAAGTGCTGCAGTTCGCCTTCGATCCGGACGATATCGGCGCCAGCAACGACTATCTGGTGCACAACATTCCGGAACACTGCGTGGTGTATCCCGGCACGCACGACAATGATCCGATCAACGGATGGTTTGCCGGGCTGTCAGAAGCGGAGCAGAAGATCGTACGGGAATACTTTGGCTGCGAGGATCTGGCGGCGGACCGGATGAACGAGGTGTTCGTGCGGGCGGGCCTCATGTGCCGGGCGGAAACCTGTGTGATCCTGATCCAGGATCATCTGGGCCTGGGCAGGGAAGCGCGCATCAACGATCCTTCTCACCAGGAGAACAACTGGTTCTGGCGGATGAAGCCGGGCATGCTGACGGGGGATCTGGAGAAACAGATTTTCGAGCTGACCCGGCGCTACGGCCGCCTGAACTGGGACGCGGACAGCGTGCAGCAAAAGCAGTGGGTCAGGTAACGGTTGACTTTCCAGGCTGGATTGGGTATCATGATAGGCGGATTCGAAGGAAGGAAAACGCGGCCGGGCCGCGGAAATTTCGTTCGAAAGGAGCAGGGAAAGGAATGAGGAAAAGGATAGCGGCAGCGCTGCTGCTGACGGTTATGCTATGCAGTCTGCTGGCGGCCACAGCTCTCGCGGCCACCTACGGAACGGTGGTGGGCGGATGGCTGCGCCTTCGGGCGAATCCCAGCTATGAAGCGACGGTCATCGCCAGCTACCCCAACGGTTCGGTGGTGACGATTCTGAGCCAGAGCGGCGGCTGGGCCCGGGTCATGACGGGGGATTACCGTCTGGGGTATATGGATCAGCGGTACCTGTACATTGACGGGGGCGGCTATACGCCGGTGCCCGTGCCCACATCGGTCCCCAGAACGTGGACCACGGTGAACCGGACCGCGTGGGTGACCAGCGGGAACGGCAAGGGCGTCCGGCTGCGGAATGCGCCGGAGGTCAATAAATACAATGTCATGGGCCTTTATCCGGTGGGCCGGACAGTGACGGAAATCCGCGTCAGCAGTGACGGATGGAGCTACATTCGAATCGATGGAAAATACGGATACATGATGTCCAAATTCCTGACGACGGGATATAATCCTTGGCCGACTGCTGTTCCCTATATTACGCCGGTTCCCTATATCACTCCGGTGCCTGTGACGCCGGTTCCGCCGGGACCGTCCGCGGATGCGCTGTCCGGCGTAGCGCTGAATATTATGGCCCCCCGGTCAGGAGACGTGCTGCAGCTGACGGTGACTCCCAGCACCGTGAAATACTCCGCAGTCTGGTACCGGGCGGATACCAAAGTGCTTCTGGGTACGGGAAATTACCTTACCTTATCCGACTCGGAGGTGGGTACGGCCATTACCGTCCGGGTGACGGCCAGCGACGGGACGGTGGCGGAGGTATCCACTCAGATTGTGAAGGCGGCGGGTACCTGAAAAACAAATAAAAGCCGGGCGCTGATGAGAGTCAGCGCCCGGCTTTTCGTGCGTCAGAGCTTGATCCGCCACAGGGAGAAGAAATGGTTGAAGTCGGAAGAGACAAAGCGGATCATGCTGATCAGAAAGGCCACCAGCAAAAGAATGACGGCGACGCCTACCACAACGGCCCCCAAATCCCCCACGCCGGCAGCGATCCGCAGCTTATGGAGGCGGGACTGACGATCTTCTTCCGCCAGCATGCGGGCCTCCTCGGGATCCGGCTCGCTTTCCTCTTCCGGATCCTCCATCAGGGCGTCAAAACCGTCATCGCCGGCATAGACTTCCTCTTCTTCATAAAAGGCCTCTTCGTCCTCATCGTGCCTCTCCTCTCCGGAGGAGACGAAGCGCCGGGCGTAGGGCTCTGAATCCGTACGTTCAAAATAGGGCATGACTGCACCTCCCGGCGGAGCAGGTGTATGGTCCCGGCGCTGCCTTCGCTTGCCTGAGAAACCCGCTTTACCCTGCTTCGCGATTCGATTGTACCACAATCCCGCCGATTCGAAAAGACAGAAAAATATTTGCCAGAAGGAGAGGAACCGATGTATAATAACCTGTATATCTGTACCCGGGAGGTGAGGCGGCTTGTATTGCCAGGTGATCGTGGACATTGTGCATGAGAACGTGGCACAGGCATTCACCTATCGGATTCCGGATGGAATGGTTCTGCAGCGGGGGCAGCGGGTGCTGGTGCCCTTCCGCAGCGGAACCCTGGAGGGAATTGTACTCTCCCTTTCAGATACAGCGGACTTCGACCCGAACCGGATCCGTCCGGTGATCCGGCCGCTGGAGGACTATCCCGCGATCCTTCCCCCGCTGATGGAGCTGGCGGAGGAGATGGCGAAGGAAGCCCACTGCCCCCTGGCAGAGACGCTGCGCCTGATGATCCCGGCCCAGATGCGGGGCGGGCGGGTCCGCGTCCGGGAGGAAGAATGGGCGGAAATAACAGCCGCGCAGGAGGACGTCCGGGCGGCCATGGAAGGGGAACGCCGGAGTGCCAAGCGGCGGGAAATTCTGCGGATGCTGCTGGAGAAAAGCCCTCGGCGGGTTTCGGAGATCCGGGATGCAGTCATTGACCCTCGGGATGCACTGAAAGCGCTGGAAAAGGCGGGGCTGATTCGGGTTACGAGGCAGGAAAGCCTGCGGACTCCGGACGGCGGAATGGGAGGCGGCAACGCGGAATGGATGCCCCTGACGCCGGAACAGCAGGAGGTGATGGAGGAGATCCTGCCGGCCCTGCAAAAAGGAACCGGGCGCTTTCTGCTCTACGGGGTGACGGGCAGCGGGAAAACGGAGGTCTTTCTCAACGCGGTGCGCCGGGTGCTGGACATGGGCAGAAGCGCCGTGATTCTGGTGCCGGAAATTGCATTGACACCTCAGATGGTCTCCTGGTTCCAGGCCCGGTTTGGTGCGGTAGCGGCGGTGCTGCACAGCCGGCTGAGTCCCGGGGAACGATATGACGAATGGCGGCGGATTCGGCGGGGGGACGCGCGGGTCGTCATCGGGGCACGAAGCGCAGTCTTCGCGCCTGTGGAGGACCTGGGGCTCGTCGTTGTGGACGAGGAACACGAGAGCACGTATACCAGCGATCACCATCCGCGATATGACGCAAGAGAGGTGGCGCTTTCCCGGTGCCAGCGGGAACGGGCCACCCTGATTCTGGCGAGCGCAACCCCCAGCATCCTGTCATACGCCAGGGCGGGACGGGGGGATTATATGCTGCTGGAAATGCCCGTTCGGGTACAGGACCGACCGATGCCGGAGGTCCAGCTGGTGGACATGCGGCGGGAGCTGGAGTCCGGAAACCGGTCCGTATTCAGCCGGGAGCTGGCGGCGGCGCTGGACGGATGCCTGCGCAGGGGCGAGCAGGCCATGCTGATGATCAACCGGCGGGGCTATCATTCCTTCGTTTCCTGCCGGGCCTGCGGACACGTGGTCAAGTGCCCCAACTGCGATGTTTCCCTGACATGCCATGTAAGCACCGGACAGGAGGCGGCCCGCGGCGAGGAGAGCCTGCTGCGATGTCATTACTGCGGTCATACGCAGGAAGTGCCCGCCCGGTGCCCCAGCTGCGGATCGCCCTATATCCGATATTTCGGGGCCGGAACCCAGAAGGTGGAGGAGGAAGTCCGCCGGCTCTTTCCCGGGACGGAAACGGCCAGGATGGATATCGACACCACCTCCGGGAAGGACGGGCACGCGCGGATTCTGGAGCGGTTCCGGTCCGGAGCGGCCCGGGTGCTCATCGGGACCCAGATGATCGCCAAGGGGCTGGACTTTCCGAAGGTGACCCTGGTGGGGATCGTTGCGGCGGATCTGACGCTGAATCTGCCGGATTACCGAGCCCGGGAGCGGACGTTTCAGCTGCTGACCCAGGCAGCGGGCCGGGCCGGCCGGGGGCGGCAGCCGGGGCGGGTCATTATCCAGACCTATAAACCGGAGGATCCCGTCCTGAGCCTGGCGGCAAAACAGGATTACCGGGCTTTTTTCGAGGTGGAATTCCGCAGGCGGAGGCAGGCGCTTTATCCGCCCTTTACGGCCATGATGCGGCTGCTGATTGAAAGTCCGGGCGGAGAGACGGCGGAACGCACCGCAGGGGAGCTGGAAAAGCAGATCCGGGGTGTATTGGAAGCAAACCCGGCATGGAAGAAAAAGGTGCTGCTGTTTTCGAGCGAACTGCCGGGAATCCGGATGCTGCGGGGCCTGGAGCGGCGGCAGATCCTGATCAAGGCCCTGGTGGGAGCGGAGACGGACGCACTGCGGGGCCTGATGGCGGGCATGGCGGAAGCCTCTGAGAAAACAGAGCAGGCCGGGAAAACGGAAAAGAGAGAAACGGGCCGGGCAGACTGCCGGGTAACGTTTGAATATAACCCAACATCCATGATATAGAGCAAGGAGCAAAAAGGATGGCAATCAGAAAGATCGTAACCATTGGCGACGAAGCACTGAGAAAAGTATGCCGGAAGCAGGAAAAATTTGACCTGCGGCTGTCGATACTGCTGAAGGACATGGCGGATACCATGTACAAAGCGGAAGGCGTCGGACTGGCCGCGCCGCAGGTTGGGATCCTGCGCCGGGTGGTTGTGATAGACGTGACCGCTGACCATTCGGGGCTCAAGGAGATGGTCAATCCGGAGATTATTGAAAGCAGCGGTACCCAGACGGGGAGGGAGGGATGCCTGTCAGTGCCGGACAGACAGGGCGTCGTGACCCGGCCGGAGACGGTGAAGGTCCGTTATCAGGACCGGCACGGAAAATTCTGGACGCTGGAGACGTCCGGGTTTGAAGCCCGGGCGGTCTGCCACGAGCTGGATCATCTTAACGGCGTACTGTATGTGGACGTGATGGATCGGGAACTGACGGAGGAGGAAATCACGGGGCACATTCCGGAGGATGGGGAGCAGTAAGCTCCGGGAGGAAGAATTTGCGTATTGTGTTTATGGGGACGCCGGATTTTGCCGTGCCGTCCCTGGAAAAACTGATCGCGGACGGCCGGAAAGTAGTGGGCGTCTTCACGCAGCCGGACCGGCCCCGCGGGCGGGGAAACAAGCTGATGCCTTCGCCGGTCAAGGCCTGCGCGGCGGCCCACGGTATTCCCGTTTTCCAGCCGGAGCGGATCCGGCGGGACGGAGCAGCGGATCTGCGGGCGCTGGGGCCGGACCTGTGCGTGACGGCGGCGTTCGGGCAGATCTTAAGTCAGGAGATCCTGGATATTCCAAGACTGGGCAACATCAATGTGCACGCATCGCTGCTGCCCCGGCACCGGGGATCCGCGCCTATCGCCCATGCGATTATGCAGGGGGATGATACGGCGGGCGTGACCACGATGATGATGGACAAAGGCATTGATACCGGGGACATGCTGCTGCGGGCGGAAACGCTGATCGGGGAAACGGAAACCTGCGGGGAGCTGACCGGGCGCTTGAGCCTGCTGGGGGCGGAGCTGCTGTCGGAAACCCTGAAGCAGCTGGAGGCGGGGACCCTGAAGGCGATCCCCCAGGACGAAAGCCGGATGACCTATGATCCCATGCTGACCAAGGAGATGGGGGAGGCGGATTTTGCCCTCCCGGCCCGGCGGGTGAAAGGACTGATCAACGGGCTGAATCCCTGGCCCTGCGTCAGCGTGCCCATGGGAGAAGGCAGGCTGAAGCTGCTGCGGGCCACTCTGGCGGAAGGCGTCGGGCAGCCCGGGGAGGTGCTTACCGGCGATCCCAAAGGCGGTCTGGT
>CADBTC010000235.1 GCA_902797445.1 uncultured Eubacteriales bacterium
CACCAGCGAGCTGAAGTAATCGGCCAGGCTGTTTCCGGCATGCAAAGCAAATCCCTCTCCTTCGGGAGAGGGTTTTTCTATGCCGGGGGAAAAGGGTGAAATTGTTCTTCCATTGTTTTATCGGACAGACGGATTGACACGGCGCCGGCAGGTGAATATAATTCTTCTAAATCGTTGAAGGAGACGAGTAAACCGACGCAAAGGGTCAAAGCGAGCCGCGGAGGGTGAAAGCGCGGTACCGGCTGCCCGGCTGAATGGACTCCTGAGAGCAAGCTGAAAGGCCCCGGGCCGAGTATGCGAGACGGAGCAGCCCTCCGTGATCAAAGGCAGCCGCATGATGGTGCGGCACAGAGTGGGCGCGGCCTTCGCGCCAAGCAGGGTGGTACCGCAGGAGCTTCAATCCTGTCCCGGCAAATTTTGCGGGGACAGGTTTTTTTGTTCCCGACAAACCGGAGCGATGAAGCCGTCCTCCGGGGAAAGGAGCGCCGCCGGGAAGGGGTGCGGCGAAACGACAGATGACAGACTCCAGCGACTGGCGGCGCGGCCGCCGACAAAGGATTTTTTTCAAAACGGAAAGGAGACAACGAACATGGCAGCCGAGAAAAGAAACGTTGCAAATACCCAGAACACCAAGGGCTTTCAGATTACCGACCTGATCCTCGTCGCCGTACTGCTGGCCGCCGGCCAGGTGCTGAAGATGACCCTGGGCACCGCCCTGAGCAGCATCGGCGTGAAACCCAACTTCATCATCGCCATGTACTGCCTGGCAATTCTGCTGATCCGGCCTTCCCTGGCGCAGGCCCTAATCGTCGGCCTGCTGGCCGGCGCCATTAACCAGATCAACCCCGCGACGCCGTGGCTCAATTTCATCAGCGAACCGCTGGGGGCCGTCGCGATGTACCTGCTGATTAAAATCCCCATGAAGGTCGGCAAATTCGATCTGAAGCCCATTGTATCGACCTTCCTGGCCACGGTGGTCAGCGGGGGCAGCTTCGTGGCCTGCAGGTACCTGTTCATGGGCGCGAACATCGCCGATCTGCCCGCCAACCTGGTGGTGGTCTTCGGTACCTCCGCTGTCAACGCCATCATCGTGGAAGCGCTGTACTATCCGCTGTGCAAGGTGCTCCGCAAATCCGCCGATCCGGACGCCGCGGGCAGATAACCCGGTCCCCGATCCCGGCGCTTATGAACCCGGGCGCCCGCCCCTGCGGACAGCGGGCGGCGCCCGGGCAGCCTGACAGAAGAAAGGAAAAGACATGATCGCTTTGAAGGATTTTTCCTTCCGCTATGCCAGCGGAAAGGCCAACGCGCTGCAGAATCTGAACCTCACCATCGACGACGGCGATTTTGTGGGCATCATCGGCAACAGCGGCGCCGGGAAAACCACCTTTACCTACGCCATTAACGGCATCGTGCCGCACCACTACAGGGGGGACTTTTACGGCGCGGTGACCGTGAACGGGCTGGATACGGTGGACAGCAAGCCGGAGCAGCTGGCCGTCCATGTGGGCAGCGTGTTTCAGGACGTGGATGCCCAGATGGTCGCCAGTATCGTGGAGGATGAGATTCTCTTCGGCCTGGAAAACTTCGGCATTCCTCACGATCAGATTGAGGGACGGCTGTCGGAGGCGCTTGCCCAGATTGGGATTTCCGATCTGAGAGAGCGGGAACTGGATTCCCTCAGCGGTGGCCAAAAGCAGAAGGTGGCCGTGGCGGCGATTCTGGCGCTGCGGCCGGCCATCATCGTGCTGGACGAGCCGACGGGCGAGCTGGATCCCCAGAGCAGCGACCAGATTTACAGCCTGCTGCGGGAGCTGAATCGGCAGGGCACCACCATTGTGGTGGTGGAGCAGAAAATCGGCCTGCTGTGCCGGTACGCGAAAAAGCTGCTGCTGATCGATCACGGAGAGGCGGTGCTGTACGGCACGGTCCGCGAGGTCCTGACCCAGAGCGGCCGGATGGAGGAAATCGGCATTCATGTTCCGCGCATCGTCTCGCTGCATAAGGAGCTGACCCGCCGGGGGCTGGTCAGCTGCGCCGCCCCTACCAGCATGGAGGAGGCGGAAAAAATGGCAAGGGAGGCGATCGGATGATCCGGTTTGACGACGTATCCTTCAGCTACGGCGACCGGGGCGGCGCCGTCCGGAACGTTTCCTTTACCCTGCAGAAGGCAAGGATTACCGCCATCATCGGCGCAAACGGCGCCGGAAAGAGCACGGTGAGCAAGCTCATGCGGGGCCTGATCCGGCCCCTCTCCGGGCGGGTGCTGCTGGAGGAGCGGGACATGGCGGAGATGAAAACCAGCCAGCTGGCTGCCCGCATCGGATTCCTTTTCCAGAATCCCGACCGGCAGATCTGCCGGAGCACGGTGCGGGAGGAGCTGCTCTTCAGTCTGCAGTTCACCGTGCCGGACAAGGCGCGGCACGAGGCCTGCTGCCGGGAGGTGCTGGACGCTCTGCGCCTGAACCCGGACGACGACCCCATGATGCTCAGCCGGGGCGAACGGCAGCGGGTGGCCATGGCCAGCGCCATGGTGCACAAGCCGGAGCTGCTGATCCTCGACGAGCCCACCACGGGCCTGGACTACCGGGAATGCACCGCCATCATGGAATACGTTCGCTCCCTGAACCAGAGCGGCACCACCGTGGCCATGGTCTGCCACGACATGGAGATCGTGCAGGACTATGCCGATCAGGTGCTGGTGATGAACGCCGGAAAGCTGATTGCCTCCGGAGAGGCCGAACAGGTTTTCCGGGACCGGGAGACGCTGGACGCCGCCTCCCTCCTGCCGCCCCAGATCATCGATCTGTCCCTGCGGCTGGGGGCGGGCTATGAGCATATCCGCCATGTGGACGAAATGGCCGCGGCTATTGCCGAAAGGAGGGGAAGGGCATGAGAGGCGTACTCAGCTACGCGCCGGGCAGCACGATCCTGCACCGGCTGGATCCCCGGACCAAGCTGCTGATGTCCCTGATGATCTGCATCGCCGCCTTCATCAGCGGCCGGGAGTTTTTCCTGCTGGCGCTGCTGGCCCTGAACCTTCTGTTCGCCTTCCTGGGCGGGGTGGTTCCCCAGGCGCTGCGGATGCTGAAGGGCCTGAGCAAAGCCTGCGTGTTCATGTTCATCCTGCAGGTGCTGTTTATCCAGCAGGGTGACCCGTATTTCAGCGTCTTCGGCATCCGGATTACGGACTACGGCGTGCGCACGGCGTACATGGTCATCCTGCGGTTGCTGGACGCCACGCTGCCCCTGAGCCTGATGCTGACCGTGACCCGGCTGACGGATCTGAGCAACGCGCTGGTGGTTCACTGGCGCCTGCCGTATCAGTATGCCTTCACCGTGACCACCGCGCTGCACTTTATTCCGGTGTTCTTCAGCGACATGCAGGCCATCACGGAGGCCCAGATCGCCCGCGGCGTTTCCCTGGATACGCGCAACCCCATTAAAAAGATCGGGCTGATGATCCCCATGAGCGTGCCGCTGCTGGTATCCGCCGTCAAAAAGACCGAGCAGGAGGCCATCGCGGTGGAGCTGCGGGGCTTTAACCTGCGCACCCGGGAATGCACCTACAAGGTGCCGCATATGCATGGGGCGGACTGGATTGCGCTGGCGCTGGGGGCGGCGCTGATCGTGCTGGCCGCGGTGCTGAACGGATAAGATGGAGAAATTTTGAACAATAACCCTTTCGGAAGCGGATCCGGGGCTTGACAGACTGCGCCGCATCGCTTATCATGAGCATCGCAACTGAATACCTTATCACGAGTGACGG
>CADBTC010000236.1 GCA_902797445.1 uncultured Eubacteriales bacterium
CCGGAAACCATGCCCATGAGGCCGGAGGAGATGACAGCCGCTTTCGCGGGGCCGCCGGAGGATTTGTTGGAGAACTTCATGCCCACGTCGATGAGCAGCTTGCCGCCGCCGCATTCGGAGAAGAACGCACCGAAGACAATGAAGTAGAACAGCGAAGTACAAGAGGTAGCCAGGGGCGTGCCGTAGACACCGGCCATACCCATGGTGACGCCCTCCGTGAACTTTTCAAGCTGCTTCAGGAGCGTCTTTGCCGCCTTGGTATAGAGGATCCAGGACTTGGGGAACATGCCTGCCGTCCAGGCATAGACGATGAAGACCAGGATGAAGCAGAACAGGATCATGCCCAAGGTGCGGCGTACCGCTTCCAGGAGCAGGATCACGATGCAGAACATCGCGATATAATCCTGGATGCCCGGCGTCCCCACGACTTTATCATAGGCGGCCAGACGGTCGATGCTGGTCAGGGTATAGTAGACCACGTAGGCGATAGCAACATAGAAGATGATATCGATCCAGCGTGTCCACGCCCACTTGTTCAGCTCGGCTTCCGTGGCGTTGGGGTTCTTCTTCTTCAGCTTCTTCTGGTAGCCCTTGTCCGCCGGGTTATACAGAAAGACCAGGGTCAGGGCAAAGCACATGTGCAGAGGTGTCTGCAGCATACTGGTCAACTGCTTGACCAGGGCCAGATACATCTGGAAGGCGAAGAACACGATTGTCACCAGAATAACCGCATAGCTGCGTACTTTTTTATTCATGGTATCACTCCTACATCAATTCGTGACATTCCGTATCAGAAAGACAGGCCTGAATCCGGCGAGCCGGATACCTGTCATGTTGGCTGCGGTAATTACCGGCCTCCTTCGGTAACGCCGAAGGAGCGGTACGGTTTTTAGAAGAACCTCTTCCGGAAGGGGACCGGGGCGCAGGGAACCCGCGCCCCGGTCCCGGGGATTCGCTGGGAAAACGCGCTCAGCTGATGATCAGTTGATGATCACTTGAAGGCGTAACCCTGCTCTTCATAGTACTTGGCAGCGCCGGGATGCAGCTGGCAGCCGGTCTTGGCGAGGGAGCCGGCGGTCGCCGGATCGAAAGCCTTCATGGACGCAGAAGCGTTGTACAGATCTTCCTTGTTCTCGCAAACGGCCTTGGCCAGGGCATAGGCGACCTCGTCTTCCATATCGGCGGAGACGATGATGTTCTGCGCAGAGCCCACGGTCTTGATGTCGACGTTCTGGCCGTTCCAGGTGCCGGCGGGCACTACGGTGTAGTCGTAGCCCTGCTCGCACAGCTTGGCCAGGGTCTCGTCCGCCAGCTGCACGTCCACCATTTCGTGGATGAGGCAGAGTTCAGTGGTGTTGGCCTGACCAGCGGAGATGTGGTCGATGGTCATATCGTAGAGGTCATCCGCGAGGCCGTCCTTGATGGCGCCGCCGGAGGTCTTCTCCACGGTCAGCCAAGCGGGCGGGTTGTTGATGTCGACGCCGAAGACGCCGAACACACGCTCAGCGGTCAGCTCGCCGAAGGAGCCGTTGGTCTTGATAACCATCTTCACCGGGTATTCCTTGGCTACCAGCTCTTCCAGAGTGGAGATGCCGGAGGCGTCCACGAACCGCTTGGTGAACATCACGTTGATGAAGTCGTTGCCCAGGCCGCCGGCGCTGCAGCGGATGCTCGGGCAGGCGGGCACTTTCGCGGACTCGATGCCGGTCTCAGCGGCCCACTTCGCGGGAGCGGAGTTGGACAGCACGATGTCAGCGTCACCGTTCTCAATGAGCACAGGAGAAGAGACGTTGCCGGAGGAAATGGTGGCCAGGGAAATCTGGATCTGCGGATCGTTCTTGGTGATAGCGGTCTGGATCGCGGTGGCATAGGTGTATCCGCCGGTGCCGGTTTCCTGCGCACCGAAGACCAGGTCCGCTTCAACTGCGAACGCAGAGACAGCCATTGCAGCCATCGCAATGGCGAGGACGAGGGTCAGGAACTTCTTCATACTAGGTTCCTCCTTTTTTATTTCTTAATCCCGGAAGGGGTTAAGTCAGATTGGGATGTCCGCCGCCCGTGCAGGCTTCCCCACGGGGCGGCGTCGCAGAGATGCTCGTTTACTCCATGAGTTTTCCGCCGTTGATGTTCAGGCTGGCCCCGGTGATGAATCCGGCGTCGGGGCCGCACAGATAGACGACAGCGCGTCCCACCTCGCGGGCTGTGCCCATTCGGCCGACGGGAATGCTGTTCATGACCTTTTCCCGGTATTCCGGCGTCCACTGGTGGGTCATTTCCGTCTCAATGGGACCGCACTGGACCGCGTTGACCCGGATGTGATCCTTGGCGAATTCCTGCGCCAGCTCCTTGGTGAGGATGGTCAGGGCTGCCTTGGAGCATCCGTATGCGGGGTTCGCGTAGGGATGCGGAGACTTGCCCGCGGAGGAGGTGATGTTGACGATGCAGCCTTCCTGCTGCTCTTTCATCACGCGCAGCACCGCCTGGGAGAGGCGGAAGACGCTGACGAGGTTCACGTCCATGATGCCCGCGAACTCCTCCACCGTGGTCTCCAGGGTAAGCTTCCGGTTGTTGATGCCGGCATTGTTCACCAGGATGTCCAGCCCGCCCTGCTCACGGACCACGTCCATGATCCTGTCCGTGGTCTCCGGGTCCGACAGGTCCCCGGCCGCGATCTCGCATTCCCGGCCCATGGCCCGGATTTCCGACTGCACCTCCTGCAGAGCCGGCACGCTGCGGGCGTTGATGATCAGGGATGCGCCTTCCGCAGCCAGTTCCAGGGCGATGGCCTTTCCCAGGCCCCTGCCGGCTCCGGTCACCAGCGCTCGGCGACCTTCCAGTATACTCATACCTTCACCTTTTTTCCGGTCACTCACGACCAAATCTTGCCATCGCGGCTGAGGTCATTCGTTTATGCTTTCTTGGATTTGCGGCTTCTGGACAGGCGAACGCCATAGTCGATCGCGTTCATCAGGCTCAGTTCGTTGGCCATGC
>CADBTC010000237.1 GCA_902797445.1 uncultured Eubacteriales bacterium
GCGCTGATGTAGCTCAGTCGGTAGAGCGCATCCTTGGTAAGGATGAGGTCGCCGGTTCGAATCCGGCCATCAGCTCAGAGCCCTGGGGCCGTTGATATCAATGGAGTCCTGGGGTTTTTTTGTTATTCAGTTTTGAATGAGGAGAGGGAATCTTATGCTGCGCCGGCAAGGACGAAACGTCTTTTTGCGGCGAAAGCAGATCAGAGGAAACGGATGCTGCGGGAAAACAGGCATCATATGGGGGCATGGGATTGGGTAAAATTGTCGTGGTAGCCGAAAAGCCCAGCGTGGGCCGGGATATTGCCCGAGTGATCGGGTGCCGGGATCGGGGAGAGGGCTGCCTGATTGGGGAACAGTACATCGTCACCTGGGCGGTTGGCCACCTGGTGACGCTCATGGAACCGGATGAACTGGACGAAAAGTATAAAAAATGGCGGTTCGAGACGCTGCCAATCCTGCCGGAAAAGATCCCTCTGAAAGTGATTCGGGGGTCAGGAGACCAGTTTGCCGTGGTCAAAAAACTGATCAACAGCAAGGAGACCGACCGGCTGATCTGCGCTACCGATGCGGGGCGCGAGGGAGAACTGATTTTCCGCTATATCTATGAAAAAGCAGGATGCAAAAAGCCGTTTGACCGGCTTTGGATCAGCTCCATGACGGATGAGGCGATTTCGGAAGGATTCCGGAATATCCGGCCGGGAGCGGATTATGATGGGCTCTACGCCAGTGCCCGGTGCAGGAGCAAGGCGGACTGGCTGGTCGGGATGAACGCGAGCCGGGCCTTTACGCTGAAATATGATGCGCTGCTGAGTATCGGGAGGGTGCAGACGCCGACGCTTGCGATCCTGGTGAAGCGCCGGAAAGAGATTGAAAGCTTTCAGCCGGAAGCGTACTGTACGCTGCAGGCGGATTTCGGAGACTATACCGGCGTCTGCTTTCAGGATGGGTGGAACCCGGATACGCATATTCCGAATCGGGAAGAGGCGGAGCGGATCGCGGCGGCGGTGAAGGGAAAGACCGGCCGGATTACCCTGGCAGAAACGACCCGGAAAACCGAGCTTCCGCCGCAGCTGTACGATCTGACCAGCCTGCAGCGGGATGCCAATAAGGCGCTGGGTTTTACGGCGGATAAAACCCTCAAAATTGCCCAGAGCCTGTATGAAACGCACAAAGCGCTGACGTATCCCCGGACGGACAGCAGGTATCTGCCGCCGGATATGATTCCCAGGGTGGTGCAGACGCTGAAAATGCTGCCGCAGCCCTATCAGATTTATGTGCCGGGGGCGCTTCCGGAAGGAAAGCTGCCCGTATCGAAACGAACGGTGGACGCGGGCAAGGTCACGGATCATCATGCCATTATTCCCACGAACAAGCGGGCGGATCTGTCCCGGTTCAGCGAGGATGAAAAAAGGCTGTATGACATGGTTGCGCGAAGGACGCTGACGGCCTTTTATCCCGCATGCGAATATGATGCGACCCGGGTCGTGACCAAGGCAGAGGGCTATTCTTTTCGGACGAACGGAAAGGTCATCCTGAAGAACGGATGGCACGATGTTCCTCCGACGATGGATCCGCCCAAAGCTCGAAAGAAGAAAGGAGAGGAAGACGAGGATGCGCCGGCGCTTCCGCCCCTGAAGGCGGGAGACAGCCGAACGGTTACAGCGGCGAAAATCAAAGAGGATAAAACAAAACCGCCCGCTCCCCATACGGATGCCAGCCTGCTGCTGGCCATGGAAACCGCGGGAAAGGAGCTGGAGGACGAGGAACTGGTCCGGCAGATGAAGGGCAGCGGGATCGGTACGCCGGCCACCAGGGCGGCGATCATTGAGAGGCTGCTGAAGGTGGGGTATGCGCAGCGAAAGGGGAAGACCCTGCAGGCGACAGACAAGGGAATGCTGCTGATTGGGATTCTTCCAAACGAGATTACCAGTCCGGAGCTGACGGGACGCTGGGAGCTTGCTCTGCACGAGATCACGGACGGAAAGCAGGACGAGAACCGGTTTATCGAAGGCATCAATCGGATGTGCACGTATTTGGTGAACTACGCGAAGGACCATCAGACGGGCGTAACCTTTCCCGCGGAAAAGAGGGGAAGCGGAAAAGGGAAGGGCGGCGGCGCCCGAACCCTGGAGGGAACGGTCTGTCCCGCATGCGGAAAAGGCCGGATGCAGGAGAGCAGCCTGGCTTTCAGCTGCAGCGCGGAGGGATGCAAATGTACGCTGTGGAAGGATGTCCTGAGCCGGGGAAACGGGCCGGCCCTGAATGAAAAGCTGCTGCGGCTGATCCTGGAAAAACGCCAGGTAAAAGGATCCAGCGGAACGGTCGTGCTAAAGGACGGAATGATCAGCTTCTATCCGAACGGAAGCGACCGCCCCTCCGTCAGCCGCTCCATCCTGTATGAAAAGAAGCGATGAGGAAGCAGTGCTTTCCCTCAAAGCAATCATCTGTTATGGACATAACCGGACGGTTTGTGATCTGAATCAAATATATAAATGCGAAAAGGAGACAAAAAAATGGCGGAAAGCATCAGAAAGCGGGAAGAGATTGAAGCGCAGTACAAATGGAATCTGACGCACATCTATCCTTCAGACGAAGCCTGGCAGCAGGATTACGACAGGGTCGCCGGACGGCTGAAGGAGGCGGAAGCGCTGAACGGGAGGGTTGCCGAGGACCCTAAAAAAGCGATCTGCACCTATTTTGATATCCAGGAGCAGATGATGCCTGTCTTTGAATACGCGTTTTTGCGGAAGGAAACCGATAACGCGGATCCAAAGGCCCAGGGACTGAAAGACAGGGCGATTCGTCTGGCCGTTCAGGCGAGTGCCGCGGGAGCCTATCTGGAGCCGGAACTGCTGGCCCTGCCGGACGAACAGCTGCATTCCCTGCTGCAGGATCCTGAACTCTCCGCCTATGACGCCTATCTTCGGGGCGTGATCCGAAACAAGGCCCATACCCTGCCCAAGGAACAGGAGCAGCTGATCGCCATGATGGGGGAGGTTGCGGAAGCACCGGACGCCATTTTTACCTCCCTGACGGAAGCGGATATGAAGCTGCCGCCGATCACGATGCCCGATGGAACGCAGCAGCAGCTGACGGAAGGAAATTATTCCACCTTTATCCATCATCGGGACCGGGAGGTACGCAGGCAGGCGTTCCAGAATCTGATGAATACCTATCGGTCCTTCGGGAATACGATCGCGGCCACCTACGGCGCCAGCGTCAAGAAAGACGTTTTCATGGCGGCCAGCCACCGCTATGAGAGCGCGCGGCAGGCCGCCATGGATCCCCTGGAGATTCCCGAAGCGGTCTATGACAATCTGATCGCGGCCGTGCATGAGGCGCTGCCCAGTCTGCAGGAATATCTGCGTCTGCGAAAGAAAGCCATGGGACTGGATACGCTGCATATGTACGACCTGTATGCCTCCATGGTGGAAGATTATGAGATGAAGCTGCCCTATGAGGAAGCGTTCGAACTGGTGCTGCAGGGGCTGCGGCCGATGGGAGAGGACTACCTGGAAAAGCTGCGTGAGGCGAAGACGGGCGGATGGATCGATGTATTTCCAAGCGAAGGGAAGAGCAGCGGAGCTTTTAGCTCCGGCGGCCTGACAAAGGTGCATCCCTATGTGCTGCTGAACCACAACGATAACCTGGACAGCGCTTTCACCATTGCCCATGAGCTGGGCCACAGCATGCATTCCTTTTTCAGCAATACGAACCAGCCCTTCCCGAAAAATGATTACAGCCTGTTCGTGGCGGAGGTGGCCAGCACCTGCAACGAGTGCGTGATGATGCGCTATCTGCTGCGGACGATGCCGGAGAAAAAGGCGCAGGCATATCTGCTGAACTATTACCTGGAACAGTTCCGGACCACCTGCTTCCGGCAGACCATGTTCGCCGAATTCGAGAAGATCAGCCACGAGATGGCGCAGCAGGGGATTCCGCTGACAATGGAAAGCCTGAGCGAAAAATATTACGCGCTGAATCAGCTTTACTACGGGGAAACCTGCGAGGTGGATGAGGAGATTGCGGCGGAATGGATGCGCATTCCCCATTTCTACCGGGCTTTCTATGTCTATGTTTACGCGACGGGGCTGTGCGCAGCGGTGACGCTGAGTGAAAAGATCCTGAATGAAGGGGATAAAGCCGTGGCGGATTACCGTAAATTCCTCTCTGCGGGGTGCAGTGTGCCGCCGATCGAGGCGCTGAAACTGGCGGGGATCGATATGAGCAGCCCGGAACCCATCCGGAAGGCGCTGGATGTATTCCGTGAGACGGTCGAGAAGATGAAAGAGGTTCTGGAATGAGCCGGATTGGGATTCTGACCTTCCTCCATAACGGGAACTATGGCAGCAGTCTGCAGGCTTACGCGCTGCAAAGCGTGATCGCCGGAATGGGTTATTCCTGCGAGCATATGGATTACCGCCCGGACGCAAGGGAAAAGATCGTGAATTTGCTGCGGAGCGGAAACAGTCCAAAGCTGCTGCTGGACGGATGGCGGAAAAGACAGGTACAGGGCGCTCAGGCTGGCATGCGGACCAAGATGCAGCGGATTGAAGCTTTCTATGAAAAGCATATGAGACGAAGCCGGCCGTGTGCAAATAAAAGAGAACTGGAAGCGGTCAGCCGGGAATATGAGATCCTGGTCTGCGGCAGCGATCAGATCTGGAACCCGGTCTGGCTGAATCCGGTCTATTTTCTGGATTTCGACGACCCGGCCAAACCGCGGATCGCCTATGCGCCCAGCCTGGGGATCCGCGCGGCGCCGGGAAGGCGGAAGAGCCGGATGATCCGGCGGATGCTGTCGGTGTTTGACGCGGTTTCTGTTCGCGAGGAGGAAGGCGCCAGGCTTCTGGTGACCATCACGGGGGATCGGCCGGAAGTGATGCCGGACCCGGTCTGCCTGCTGGAGCGGGAAGCGTGGGAGGAGATCGCTGAAGGACAGCCGGGAGGAGAGCCCTACCTGCTGTGTTACTTTATCGGAGAAAATCCCGCGTACTGGGAAAAGGTTCAGCAAATGGCACAGGATACCGGGCTGCGGCCCCTGGTGATTCCGGTGAACGCGGATGCCTATGCGCAGCCATTCGACAGACTGGATGGGGCGGGGCCGGAGGCTTTTCTCGGCGCGGTTCGGGGCGCTGAAATGATCTGCACGGACAGCTTTCACGGCCTCGTGTTCGGAACCATTTTTGAAAAAAAGACGGAACTGCTCAGGCGGTATCGGGAGGATGATCCGGAAAGCAAAAACAGCCGCGTGGACCATTTTATGCGGGAAATCCGGGAAAAAGGATTGGCGGAGATGCGCCAGGAAGGAAGAAGCTGGCTGGAGCAGCAGCTGAAGGAGGCAGGCGCCGACGGTGATGGTCCGGGAAAGGATGTGCTTTCAACGGATGCTGCCTGCGTTTCAGACTGATTTTGTTACAATAAGGAAAGCCCGCCTGTTCGCACAAACAGGCGGGCTAATTTTCCCTTTGAGAAACTTACGCTTCTTCCACGGCATGAACCCGGGGCAGAGCACGCTGCACATTGCCGCTGCGCAGGCAGCGGGTGCACACGTTCATCCGGCGAGGGGTCCCGTCGACCACGACACGGACGCTCTGCACATTGGGCGCCCAGATGCGGTGGCTCTTCCGGTTGGAATGGCTCACATTGTTGCCATTCATCGTGCCTTTCTCGCAAATCTCACAAAACTTACCCATGGAAATCCTCCTCCTCGTGGAGTCTCACACATCAAGCCCGACAATCATAGCACGCTGGGAAAGAAAATGCAAGCCTTTTTTTAAGCTCAGGCAAAGAAAAACTGCCCCAGGCGGGTGACCGGACTTTGCATCAGGGTGCCCTGGCGTCTCCAGGCCGCGATCCGCCTGATTTTGGACATATCCTCGGTAGACAGATAGTCCTGAATGACCCGGGCGGCCTCGGGGGGGAGGCTGTCTCCGAAAATGTCCTGAAAAGCGCGCGCATGCTGAAAGGTGAGGGCAATCCGCTCCCTTACCGCATCTCCGGATCCAAGGGCTCTGAAAGCCCGGCGAAGCAGGGATTCCTGGCTGGCGCCAACGGTGTTCGTTCCATGCTGGCGGTATCGGACCAGCTGCTGAGGGCAAAAGATCACCCTGCCGAAGGAAGCGGCGGTCAGTGCGATGAACCAGTCATGCATGAACATGCGCTCTGCAATTCCGAAGCGTGCGGCCAGATCGGCCAGCGGCCGGTTCAGGACGGCCGTGCATCCGGTCACATTATTCTGAACCAGCAGACGGTTCAGCGTGACGGCTTCAGGATCCCATCCCTGAAGGCGGAAAAAGCTGTCCGCAAGGATCCGGTTGTTCCTGTCGGCCACGGCGGCGTCAGAATGGATCAGAAGGGGCATTCCTTCCGGAAGCTGGGAAGACGCCTGCCGATACAGCTCCGTCAGGGTGCGGATCTTCTCGGGCAGCCACAGGTCATCCTGGTCACAGAGGAAAAGCAGATCGGCGGAAGACTGGCGAAGCAGGGAGAGAAAGTTTTTCTTTGCGCCCAGATGCCGGCCCTGCTCCATCCCCGGACGAAACCGGGGATCCCGTACGGACTGCTCTTCCAGAAGGGCTGCTGTACGGTCCGATGAACCGTCATCCTGATAAAGCACAGAAAAATGCTGTTCCGTCTGGCTGGTAAGCGACGAAAGCAGATCGGGAAGATACTGGCTTCCGTTATAGGCGGCCAGCAGAATTTCGATTTTCATCAACAGACACCTCCGGGGCGCGGTCAGACGCCCCTGCGGATATGGTACGCATCTACCAGGTGATTCCCCATTTCATAAAGTATTTAAAGACGGACCGAATCTGACGCCACCGTCCGCGAAAGGTGCGGGTGTTTTCCCTGGCCCAGCGATGAGTGATACACATTTCAGGATGATACACGATGCTGCCCAGCTTCTGCTCCAGCACCCGCCGGCTCAGATCGCTGTCCTCCTGATAAAGGAAAAAGCGGGGATCAAAGCCCTGCAGCTCCTGGAAAACAGAAGTGCGGATCATCAGGAAGCAGCCCGTGGCAAACTCCACCGGAACCGGATGCTGAATATGCATGTCGGCCATGGTAAAATCTTCACGCCAGCGGCGGAAGAGGCGGCCGTACCCTTCCAGAAAGCCGCCCAGCAGATAATGCACGGATATCCGTTTCTTCGGCAAAAACTGTTCCGTCCCGTCTTCATTAAAAACCCGCGGTGTCAGGATGGCGATGTTGGGATGCGCGTCCATATACTGCATCATCCTGTACAGCAGGGTTGGTTCAAAGGTGACATCCGGGTTCATAATCAGATGATACTTGCTGTGCAGCAAGGGAAGCACCGCGTTATTCGCCCGTCCGAATCCTACGTTGCTTTCCTGGGGCAGGACGGAAATGCCGGGAAAGGACCATTGCAGATTGTCCGACATCGGTTCCTCGGGGGAATTATCGCAGAGATAGACAGCGACTTCCACATTGGAGTTTTCCAGACAGCGAAGCGCGTCGACCACCTCGTCGCCGCAGTGATACAGTACGATACAGGCAGAAAGCGATGCAGGCATGCGAATCCAGCCCTCCTTATATCCAGCGCTTTCAGGAGCGTGCCGTCCCGCGTCAGATGCGCGGCAAGGGATGTTCTCCTCCCGAAGGCGAAACCTATTTTACAATTGGAAGGCGGATTTGTCCAGAAAACAGTGGAAATTTGCGCAAGGGGATGGTATACTCCTTATTCGGGACCGGACAGCTGCCGTTCCCTATTATGAGGAAGGAAGAAGGTTTTGAATCTGAGCAGATTTGCGGTATTTGTCGATCTTGAAAACTGCGGCGCCAAGGTGGAAACGCTGAACAGCATTCTGGAAAAAGTAAAAATCCGGGGGGATATCCTCCTGGGGAAGGTATACGGTTATACAGATAAGTTCAGCGATCTGAAGCCCGTGCTGCTGAGCAATACGTTCACTGTCGTTCCCAGCCTCCGCTACGGCATCAGCCAGAAGAACAACGCGGATATCCAGCTGGTGATTGATGCCCTGGAAGTGGCTTACAAAAATGATCTGATTGACAGCTTCTGCATCGTCAGCGGTGACAGCGATTATACGCCCCTGGTCGGCCGGCTTAAGAGCATGGGAAAATTTGTGCTGGGCATCAGCCGAAGCGAAGCCGCCAGTACCATTTTTATTAATGCCTGCAACGAATTCCAGTTTCTGGAGAGCGTGCGCAAGAGCAAGGTGGAGAAGCCGCGGCGTCAGCGTCAGGCTGCCAGCAATGAAGAAATGGCGGATGAGAGCGAGCTGAACAAGCTGCTGACCACGGTGCTGGAAGAGCACAATGATGAAATGTACGCCAGCGAGCTGAAAGGCGTGCTGCTGCGGCTGCGGCCGGACTTTAACGAAAAGAGCTACGGATGCGCTTCCTTTTATAAACTGCTGACAAAGCTGGCCAGCCGGTTCGGCGACCTGCAGGTGTTTAACGATAATTATAATGTCACAGTGAGCCTGACAGGCAGCGAGAACGGAGAGAGCGGCGAAGCAATTCCGCAGCTGAGCCGTGAGAACTGGAAGGAGGCCTTCAAGGCGCAGATTCAGGCCTATAAGGATGGCGGATTTGAACGGGTCAATCCTTCTATTCTGAAGGCGGATATCATCACATCGTATCCTGATTTTAATGAGAGGGCCATTGGATTCAAGCGGTTCAGTGATGTCATGAAGCAGCTGGAGAAGGATGGACTGATCAAAGTCGAGATGGATGAGCAGAAGACGATGCTGATCAAGCTGCTTTAAGCTGCTGAACAGGCCCCTGTTTTCATTGGTTATTGAACAGGGAGAACGGGGGACCGCCGTGACGGAGAACGGAGGGATGCAATATGAAATATCTCCGAAGAGGCGTATGGTACCTGGCCAGCCGGCTGTTTCTGATCTGTCTGATCCTGGGAATGGTCATTACCGTGTTCTATTACGCGATGAATCTGAGCAACATTCAGATTATCCTGAAGGACGGGATGGCGGCACGGGCGAAGGTCATTATGGGCATTGAAACAGATCCGCAGGTACTGAATCGGTATTTTCAGAGCGGCTATCTTCCGACGGATGAAGAGCTGACGGCTGCTGCCACAGGAACATCTCCCTATGCGAATTACAATGTCCGCGGGATCGATCACCGGTTGAGTATGGGCTTTTTGTGGACCTGGCCCTGGGACAGCAGTGCCCGCGTGACCATCTCGGAAAAAATTCCGCGGATCGACGGGAGAGTAAAAGGAACAAAAGCGGATGAGGTGATTGCGCAGAAAGGAGCCGGCGGCGTCTATCCGCCGCCCTGGCCAGAGATGCAGTACCGTGTGAATATGATCAAGGAGAACGGCCAGTGGAAGATCCGGACGCTGACACGGATCGGAGAATGAATCCGCAGAAAGTGATCACACCGAATAGGCAGAAAAAAGGGAAAGACGCCCCCCGGGAAACAGGAAAGGGGGGCGTCTTTCGTTGATTTATAAGGGTTTGAAGCCCTTTTTGAAAAAAACCGAAAAAATTTCAAAAAAAGGGGTTGACAAAAGGACCTGAATTTGATATCCTATGCAAGCTCGCTCGAGCGGGTGGCCGAAAGGCCGATGGGAGAGAGAGCGGACCGAACCTTGAAAACGATACAGATAGAGAGAGAAACGCGCAAGGAAAGAAAGAGAGACAGCGAAGATTCCGA
>CADBTC010000238.1 GCA_902797445.1 uncultured Eubacteriales bacterium
CTATACGGAGGTGACCAAATGGGGGCAGATGCCCCTTCGGTTTACCGTCCGGGGGCAGCAGCTGCCCGATGGGATCGGAGCGGATCGCTTCACGATTACCGGGGAAGCCGCCGGATGGGGGACGACCGCGACACATCCCTTCCGCTGCGGGGTGAAGGAGGTCATTCCGGAGGCGGATGGCTGGAGCCTGGTTCCGGAGCAGTTTCCGGATAAGTATTTCTACGTGCGCGGCATGAACGTTGCCTGCGAGGCGGATCCGGCGCTGGGATTTACCCTGGAGGATATCGGGACAACCGTGACGGAAACAGCGGATCTGTTTACCCTGTGGGAATCCGAAAACCGGATGATCCGGGCTCAGGTGTATCAGCCCGAAACGGCGGAGCCGCTGCCGGTGGTGGTGGTCTTCCACGGATACGGGGATACGGCAAACCTGCTGACCTATCGGACCGCGGTGGACTGGGCCGAGCCGGAGAACCAGGCAGCCCGCCCCTGCACGGTGATCGCGCCGGTCATCGACGACGGAATGTATATCGGGGACAGCACCCGGAGCAAGATTTTCAGCCAGGTGCTGACCTGGATCGACGGGATGATCGCGGCCGGCACCGTCGATCCCGACCGGATCTACCTGATGGGGAATTCCTTTGGCGGGATGTCCGCGATTGAGATGGCCGAGCAGCATCCGGACCGGATCGCCGCCGTGATGGCCCTGTGCCCCGCGCTCAATTACTCCCGGACGGGGCTTGCCGCCCTGCCCAAAATGGTGTCGGTCCCGCTGTACATCGCGCAGGCGGAAAAGGATGAAACCATCCCTTCCTCCGTCGGTATCCAGGCTGCGGAGCAGCTGCAGGCCGCGGGAGGGGACGTGACGCTGAAGATTTATTCCGATGCGGAGATGGAAGCCGCCGGCGCAAAGCTGGGATCGGAAAACACCTACAGCTTCCACCATGTGGAGCTGGCCCTGCTGGAAAGCCAGGATTACGCGGAATGGCTCTTCAGCCACCGCCTGACGCAGGCGGATGCGCAGCCCTGATTCCGGTTTTTCCAATCCGGCGTCCGGCTCCGCATCTGCATGTCCTGACCGGACCAATGATATAGCTGATGAAAGGCAGCAAAAAAGGCTCCCTCCGCCATGCGGCGGAGGGAGCCTTCAGGTTAACCGGCCGAACCGAATCCATACAGGATTCAGCTTGGCGTCCGGATTTACTTGACCGACCCGGTGATGCCTTCGGCGAACTGTTTCTGCAGAACGAAGAACACGATGATCGTCGGCAGGGAGCAGAAGAGAACGCCCAGCATCAGCATGCCGTAATCCACGGCATAGCCGTTGGACATGTTCGCGATGATCATGGGCATGGTCATCACGTCGTTTCCCTTCAGAACGGTCCGGGGCCACATGTAGGAGTTCCAGGCGTTCATGAAGGTAATGACCGCGGCCGCGGCGTAGGTGGACTTCATCATCGGGAAATACATCTGGAAGAAAATCCGGATTTCGCTCAGACCGTCAATCCGGGCTGCTTCCATGGTATCGATCGGGAAGTTCCGGCTGTTCTGGCGGAACATCATGATCAGGAAGGGCGTGGACAGGGCCGGGAGGATAAACGCCCAGACCGTGTTCAGCAGCTTCATCTTGGAAACCATGGTGAACAGCGGAATCAGCGTCGCCACCCCAGGCACCATCATGGCCAGCAGCAGCACCGCGAAGAGGCGGTCCTTTCCCTTGTCGTGATACAGCTCAAAGCCGTATCCGGCAAGGGAGCAGATGAACAGGCTGGCCACGGTCTGCACGGCGGCGTAGAAGAAGGAATTCCCCATGGCGCGCCACACATCTTGCTGGGCCAGCAGGTTTTTATAGTTTTCCGCCAGATAGTTTCCGAACCAGATCTTGCCCTGGGCCACCTCCACGGAGGCGTTGGTGGCAGCGGTGAACATCCAGTAGAGCGGAAAGACGGAGATGAGGGACATGATTGTCAGGAAGATATAGCTGGGGATCAGCTTGCGCTGAATGTGGGAAACCGCGACCTTGTGCGCATGTGCCTTCTCAGTCACGCGTATCACCTACCTTCATGTTGATAAAGGCCAGCACCGCGACCAGAATGAAAACGATGAACGCCAGCGCCGAGGCGTAGCCGAAGTTGGCGACGCCCTGCCCCAGAGAGTTGTTGTAAATATAATGGGACATGGTGATGGTGGTGTTCGAGGGACCGCCGTTGGTCAGGTTGACGGATTCATCGAAGAGCTGCAGGGTCCCGTTGATGGACATAATGCCCGTCATCACGATGACCGGCCGGAGCAGCGGCACGGTGATATGCCAGAAGGTTTTCCAGCCGCTGGCGCCGTCGATATTCGCGGCCTCATAGACCGAATATTCGATATTCTGCAGCCCGGCCAGGAAGAACACCATGTTGTAGCCCGTCCATCGCCACAGCAGCGCAATGATGATGACCGCCTTGGCAGTCCCCGATTCGCCAAGCCAGTTGATTTTCTCCTTTATGATGCCCAGATTGAGCAGGAAGCTGTTGACCAGACCTTCCGTAGCAAAAAGGGTTTTGAAAATCAGGGCGTAGGAGACCAGCGCCGTGGCGCAGGGAAGGAAGATCAGCGTCCGGAAGAGCCCCCGGAACTTCAGATCCTTGTTGTTCAGGAGCTGGGCCAGCAGGATCGCCAGCACGAGCATGATCGGCACCTGGATCAGCAGATACAGGAAGGTGTTGCCCATGGAGGTCATGAACACCTTATCCTTCAGCATCCGCGCGTAGTTTTTCGTCAGCGGCTCCGCCCATTTCAGATTCGCGGAAGAGCCGGTTTTCAGCGAGGTGATAAAGGCCTGCACCATGGGATAGAAGCTCATGACAAAGATCAGCAGGCTGGCCGGGGTCAGAAAAGCCCATCCGGCCGCCTCCTGCTTTGCCAGGAGCCCGAAGCCTTTTTTCTTTTTCATCTCGGCATCTCCTTCCAGTTTATGAGGGTGATTGAAGAGCAGGGAACCGGTTTTTCCGATTCCCTGCTGAAGGTATTCCGATTCGTTCAGTTTTATCGCCGCTTCACGGGATTACACATCCATCGCGAAGTCAATCAGCTCCTGGGCTTCCTGCAGGGCGGATTCCAGATCCGCGCCGTTGAGGATGTTCTGGATGGCGTTGCCCACGTACTGACGGACGGTGTAGTGATAATCGTTCTGCTCCACGATCGGCACATGGGAACCCATTTCGACGATCTTGGTGTAGATGGCCTGGCCGTTGAAGAAGGGGATGCCTTCCTGATAGACATCGGACTTGGCCGCGGTCAGAGAGCAGCCGATGACGCCGCCGTTGCGCAGGGCGTTGTCATAGGTGGTGGTGGAACCGCCGAAGGTGTAGGCCAGGAACTTCTTGGCCA
>CADBTC010000239.1 GCA_902797445.1 uncultured Eubacteriales bacterium
ATCCTCCACGATTTGATGAATCGCCCGGACCGCCGCATCCTCATCCCCCAGTGGATAGGTCAGACAGTTCTCCCCGTCCCGGACGTACTCTGAATTTCCACCGTTCTGCACCAGTACGTTCCAGCCTCCGGTGGCCATCATTTCCAGTGGGGGGTAAGAGAAGCTCTCCAGCCAGCTGCTCTTGATCTGAATATCGCACTGGGCGTAGACCTCTCCTACCTGCGCATAGGGAACAGCCTGCAGCAGCTTATCGCACCGATAGTCTTCCTTCGGCTGCCCGTTATAAGTCATGCACCAGATTTCGTACTTTTCCGGATCCAGCTTCCCCGCAATCCGGAAGCTCTCGTCCACATTTTTGTGCTCCGCGGCACAATCCCCTTCGATCAGGATCCGGATTTTTCTCCCCGTCCAGTCCCTCTCCACCGGATGAAACTGCTTCAGATTCATCCCATTGCGCATCAGGGCAGTCTCCTGCCCGTACCGCTCCCGCAGCCAGCCCGCGCACCACTGGGAGATGGTCAGATACTGCCATCCCGCTGTCAGATAATAAGTGCTTTCACACCCCATGCGCTGTGGATCCCCGTGAGCGTAAAAATCCGTCTCGTAGTTCTGAACCAGATACGCCCGCTTTCTCGCCCGGGGATAGCTCTGTACATAGGATACCGTTGTCCACATGGTCGCAACCATCAAATCGTATTCCGCCTGATTCGCACAGCTTCCATCCGTAAAAGCGATACGGGAAAAGGAATGCCCGAACTCGTCCCAGGTTGGTTTTTCGTAATCCGGAACCAGAATATCCACATTCCAGCCCTCATCCTGCAGGAAGCAGGCATGCCGCAGCGCTACCATGATCCCGCCGCTGATATTTCCGGAGGGCAGAACAAACGCCGCGTGCGGAGCCCGTACCGATTCGATAATGCTCCGGAGCTTCCCCGCGTTCCCTGTCGTCACGCAGCGCTCCGTGCAGTACTGATACGCGTTTTCCGCAATCTCGCGGCGCATCTCCCCATTATCGATCACGTTCTTCAGCGTTTCGTACCACTCATGATCAGCTGCCAGCCAGCCCGTCTTGCCCTCCTGGATCATCTCCGCGAACGCGCCCAGCCGACTGGCTACCGTCGGCACCTTTACCAGCGCGGCTTCCACCCATTTGTTTTCGCTCTTCGCCTCATTAAAAATGCTGCCTGTCACGGGAGCCAGGTTGATATCCACCCCGGCAATGATATCCGGCAGCTCCTGCCAGGACACGAAGGGCTTCTGTATGACCCGCTCGCCATATTTCTCCATGGCTTCAGGGAGCTCCAGTTTTCCAACCACCAGCAGCTTCACCTCAGGATACGCATTCATTATCCGGGTCAGCGCCGGCAGGATCATCTCAAAGTCCGCGTTATGGGTGGTGGATCCGCTGAAATAACCCAGGGTGATCCCTTCTGACGCCTCCGTTTTAGCCTTCTTCCATGCCTCGTTGCTGAGCTTCACCATCTCCTCGGAGGCGCAGTTCCGGTTGATGTAAACCGCCGGTACGTATTTCTTCAGTTCCTCCGCCAGCCGCCCCGTGGTAGTAATGGCGCCGTCACACATTCTCAGGGTCTTCCCATATCGCCTGACCCCCTCATCGTAAAGGGCCTTTTCCGATTTGTCATATCCCTGAATCTCCGGAATCAGATCCGTATATACCGTATCGATTACCAGGTCGTCTATATCGAACAGCACCTTCTTGTTCATGGCTCTGGCCTGGCGGACGACCTCCCCGATCTCCTCCGTGTAAGGGCAGCGATACAGTATGATCACGTTTCCGGACAGGACACTTTCCGCGTCGCAATCCTCATAGAAAATCTCTCCCACTGTATATCCCGCCGCCAGCAGCTGCTCCTTCTGGTGCGCCACCCGGTACCGGTAGGGGTGGGGCAGCTGCTCCGGAGGACATCCATTGACAAACAGCACGTCATTCACCGTTCGGATCGGCGCGCTGTATTCATGATCCTGAGCCTCTCCCTTGAAGATGATTCTGTCCACCCCGGCCTTGACCATCCCCCGGAATCCGCCGTCCCGCCAGGCTTTCAGCAGTTTATATGTCCACCGCAACGGTCTTCCCATGTTTTCCCCATCTCCCGCTTTATGCATGTTCAATGCAAAAGATCAGCATTATCATTCTCCTGCATCCGCTCACAGTCCATCGTTTGTCTCAAAAGCGTCCTTGTGACTCCAGCTGACAGCATATTTCTTCGTAACGTGCTTTCATCTTTTTTCCGCTGGATTCCAGACTGAAGTTTTCCTGGATATACGCTTTTGCTTTTTCTGCCTTTTCCCGAGACACCTCCGGATTCTCCCGGATTTCCCGAAGATATTTTGCTGCTTCCGCGCAATCCGCTTCTGCCCATACGCAGGATGCATCATCCACCTGATGATATGCACCTGCCACCGGGACCAAATCGTAGCCCACAAGCCAGGTGCAGTCAGGCGGCATAAATTCGATATTGGATGACCATCCGGTCGCGATCACAGGAACGCCGAGATTCATCGCCTCCGCTATCACCAGCCCAAAGCCTTCACTGCGATGCAGGCTAATAAACACATCACAGCAGGCAATCAGCGCATTTAACCGATCTTTCGGCAGCCGCTCTGTGATTAAATAATAATGGATGCCGCTGTTTTTCAGCCGTTCCTCCAGGGCATTGATCTCCTCCGTCGTGCCATTCCCGATTTTAAGCACCAGCGCCGCTCCCCCATTCTGCCCGCCGAATGCCTGACAGAAGGCTTCGATGGCTCCCTCCGGGTTTTTGCGGCTCGCGGTGCTATTGTAATCATACATAGCTAACACCAGGAATTCCTTTTCTGACAAGCCGAAATCCGACCGGCCGCAGGGCTCCAATGGCGTTTCGATCCCATAGGGAATGACGGTTATTGGCTTATCCGTCTCTTTACGCAAAGCGTTGGCAATGAACTCCGAAGGCAGCCAAAGCTCGTCTATATAGTCCAGTTTTTTTGCCCACTCTCTGGGAATCACTTCGAATTCCCATAACCATACGCCAATGTTATAGTGATCATCAAACTGGCTATGCGGAAATAAGCTGCAGGCATCCTCGATCTTATCCGCATTAATATGAATAAGATTGATCGCATATTTGCCTCTGGCAGAAATCAGCGAGTCCAAACTGTGATCGTCCTGTGACAGAAAGTCCAGATAATCCATATTAACCAAAGTAAAGGGGACTCCCGAGGCCTGCAGGGCCTGGGCATAAAAACGGGCCCCTTGCGCCAATCCGTTGGAAGCCCGAAACATCCCATATTCGTTGATGCCCGCCTCGCCTACAATCTTGCCGCTGTGCAATGGCGCCCGATATGCTGGAGACGTCTCCGGCCGCTCCTTCGGCGCTGTCAGGCGAATCAGCCAGTCCCGTATCATTTGCCTGGGCTTTTTCGGAACGATATGTGTAAAAGGGGCCACTTTGGCGATTCCCCGATTCATCTCACTTTTAAATCTTCTGAATTTAACCTGCAACCCCTTTTTAGAAGGCAAAAAAA
>CADBTC010000240.1 GCA_902797445.1 uncultured Eubacteriales bacterium
GCAAAATACATCTGGGAAGAAATCGTGACGGATCTTCACCGGAAAGGATACAAATGAGAATTGCTGTAATGACCTTCAGGCTTCGGGCCTCCTGGGTGAACAGCCTGAAGGAGAAACGGATGATCGTAAAAAGTCTGACGGCCAGATTGCAGAACAGGTTCCATGTTTCCGCCGCGGAAACGGATGAACAGGATACGCATCAGATCATCGTGATCGGGATCGCGGCCATTGTACCGCACAACCAACTCGCGGACAGCCTGATGGATGAGATATCACTGTTTGTGGAAGAAAACTGCGATGCAGAGATTCTGGATGAGCAGAGAGAAATCAGATAAATGAGGAGAAAGCAAAATGAGAAAGAAGATTGACGTTTTCGATTATTCAGAACAGATCATGAAAGCGCTGAGGAAAGGAATTCTGCTGAATACGAGCGGAGATAAGTTCAACAGCATGGTGATCAGCTGGGGGCATTTCGGCATCATCTGGGGGAAACCCACCTTCGCCGTCTATGTTCGTGAAAACCGGTACACCAAAGCCCAGCTGGATCAAACCGGAGAGTTTACGATCAGCATTCCGCTGAATGGGCCGGACCCGCATATCAATCAGATTTGCGGGCTGCAGTCCGGACGGGACATTGATAAGGTGAAGGAAGCGGGACTGACGCTCGCGGAGCCGGTGACGAACCACACGCCTGCGGTCGCGGAATATCCGCTGACACTGGAATGCAAAGTGCTTTATGTCCAGAAACAGGAGCTTTCGCTGCTTCCGGAAGAGATTCGAAAATCCAATTATCCCGCGGATGTGGACGGAACCGCGCCATTGTCGAACAGGGATCCGCACACGGTTTATATCGGTGAAATCGTGAATGCTTATATCCTTGGAGCCGAATAAAGCCCGATAAAATGTGGAGATGATGAGTGCCCAAAGGTGTTTATCTGGGATAATATATTTCGCTCAAGCGATGCTTGAATATGCATTCGAAAAAACAATCGGTGCATGCTGGAGGGGACGGAAGGTTTGTGAGAGAATCGCCATATATCAGGGACTGAAGGAGTGGATGATATGATTTATGAGAAATCCTGCGGTGCTGTCGTGTTCGTGATGCATAACGAATGCCCCTTTGTTCTGGTTGAGTATATGGCAAGAGGTCATGTTTCCCTGCCGAAAGGCCACATGGAGGAAGGCGAAACGGAGGAGGAGACGGCCGCACGGGAGATTCGGGAGGAGACGAACCTGACCGTTCGGATCGATACGGTTTTCAGGCATGAAATTGCCTATTCGCCCAGACCGGGCGTTCAGAAAACGGTCGTTTTCTTTCTGGCTGCAACGGATGGGATCGAGGATCTGAAACCCCAGCTGGAGGAAGTGTCAGAAATCCGGCTGATGGGCATCGCCGATGCGATCAGGGAAATGACATATGATGCGGACAAAGAGGTGCTGCATCATGCGGCGTCCTATATTTGCTGGAGATATTATCACACGGCGTGGGAAGGAGCCGGCGGTCCCGCGTTTCCGAAGCTGCTTTACAGGGAACATGCCGTTGACATCCACAGTCACATTATCCCCGGCGTGGACGACGGCGCTCAGACATTGGAAGAAGCGCTGGATATGGCTTTCCTCGACCGGGAAGAAGGAATGGACGTCGTTTTTGCGACCCCTCATTATGGGATCGAAAACGGGTATGCGCCGGATAAGGACGTGGTCAGGCAGCGGCTGGAGACATTGCGGGAGAGGATAGACCGGAATCAGCTCAATTGCCCGAGCGCACTGGTTTGCCTGGGAACGGAATGGTACTGTTCGGATGATATTGTGGAGCGGATCAGGAGGAAAGAAGCGTATCCAATGGGCCGCTCTGACTGGTACATGGTGGAATTCCTGGAATGGGGAAGCTTAACAGAACCTGCGGGTGTGATGATGGACAGATTAACAAAAATGCGGGATGCGGGGATTCATACGATTCTTGCGCATCCGGAACGGTATCAGGCCATCCAGCAGGACTGGGACCTGGCTAAACGGATCTGTGATCTGGGGGCCCTTCTGCAGGTAAATGCTTATGATCTGAGCCTGAACAAAAAACTAGCGACCCGAAATCTGGCTCAGTGGATGGCGCAGGAGCATCTGATCTCCTTCCTTGGCAGCGATATGCACGGAACCAGAATCAAACCAGACGGAAAGCCCGCCAGAAGACCGCAGATGAAAGAAGGCGTCCGCTGGCTGTATGAGCATGTGGATGCGGAATATGCCGATGACGTTGTTCGCGGGAACGCGGAAAAGGTTCTGGGGGTCACGCCGCTGCCGGTTGAGAAGAATCGGGATATGCGTAATCCGGAGATAGCGGTTGGTGCGGAACGGCCAATTCGGGATAAA
>CADBTC010000241.1 GCA_902797445.1 uncultured Eubacteriales bacterium
GACGCTGGAGCCGGCGGAGCTGTTCTTCTATACCGGAACGGAGGAAACCAAAACGGTGAAGGCGGTCCTGGATCCCGACACCGTTCCACCCATCGGCATCACCTGGACCCCCGCGAAGGAGGGGCTGCTGGAGATTGAAGCCGGGGAGGACGGCACGGCGAAGATCCGGCCGCTGGCCGGCGGAAAGACCACCGTGGCCGTGAAGGAGCCCGGCGGTAAGAACGCGAAGCTGACGGTGAGCGTGGTGGATCCGGTAACGGAGGTTGCGCTGACGGCGAAGGGAAAGGCGCAGGCCGGAAAGGCCGTCACCCTCTCCGCGGCGCTGAGCCCGAAGACGGCGGGGAACAAAGAGCTGGAGTGGTCCCTGGATGTGGATGAAAGCATTGCTACTATTGACGCCAAGGGCAAGCTGAAGATCAGCAAGGATGCCCCGGCGGGCACGGTCATCACCGTGACCTGCACGGCGCTGGGCGCCCCGCAGCCCATTTCCGCCACGCTGAAAATAACGGTTGAATAAGAGCGGGCGGGATCAACGGCGGAATCCTGTGCCACCGCGGGATCTGTGCTGAGATGGTGGCCATTCGGGACGGTTCTCAGTGACGGTAAACCGGTTAATTGAATTACATGGCTGAAGATGTAGAAAATCAACGTCTTCAGCCATGTAATTGTTTAGAGAACTGTAACAAAAAAAGACGTTTTTTGGCACCATGGAAAATCAGGTTAATGATATAATGCATAGAGATTCAGCTTTCCGTACGCATGAATCGTTTTCCATGCAGGAAGAATGAGAAATGAATCAATCCATCTGAAAGCGCAGGGAAAGAGCATGAGCGTGAAGCGTGTTCGGTGTATATTGTTGCTCCTGGCCTTGTGCACCGTGACAAATCTTTCTTTTTCCGCCCCGGAAAGGTCGGCTCCTCCGCGGGTTTTGTACTATATGATTGGGAGCAATCTGGAAAGCAAAAAAAATGCCGCCAGCGCGGACCTGCTTGAAATTCTCCGTGCCCATCCAGGGGAGGGTACAGAGATTTATGTGCTGGCCGGCGGAGCGCAAGCATGGTCGCTGGATCGGAACATGGATCGGCGTATCACGCTGCTTCGTCCGGAGAATGGCGAATTTCTTGCAGAGCCTTTTCCACCGGAACTTTCCATGGGCGAGGGAGATACGCTGAGGCTATTTCTGGAGCAGTGCGCGCCGGCGAAGGGCCCCTGGCACCTGATATTCTGGGGCCATGGGGGCGGCATCCCGCCCGCCATCGGGTGGGATGAGAATCACGATGATGCCTGGCTTTCCGTGGCAGCGATCGCTGAAACGCTTTCAGGGATGGACCATCCTCCGGCGGTGGTCGGAATGGATGCCTGCGGCATGTGCACCGCTGAAGTCCTGCAGGCGCTTTCTGACTGCTGCAGCTATTTTGTTGCAAACACTGCGGAGGAAACCACGGAGGGATGGCCCCATCATATGTATCTGGCAGAACTGACAGGAGACCCATTGCATGACGCGGGAAAAATCCGCGACGCAGCGAATATCGGACAAAAAAGAGCCGGGGAGCCGGAAACCACGCAGGCTGTTTCCATGCAGGCGTACCAGCACGGTCAATAAATGAACCCGTGGACGAGGAGGATAACCAGATGATGATCCGGAAACTGATTCGCAATACTGCCTTTCTGTTGGTCCTGTGCCTGCTGGGGGGCATGGTGCTGACGGGCCTGCCGGCCAGCGCGGCCGGAGCCGCCGGAGGAAGGAGCGGAGCCTATCATCCGGATGAATGGCTTCCGGAGGCAGCGCTGGGCGAAACGCTGCAAAGCGGAGACTGGCTGTACGCGGTTCGCGGCGGTGACGGCTATGCCGCCCTGATTGGATATACAGGAGACAGCCGGGAGGAGATGATCCTGCCTTCCTCCCTGGGCGGCAGGGATCTGGCTTCCATTGAGCCGGGCGCTCTGGCAAACTGCGGAGCATCAAAGGTGCATATTCCGGGGTCCGTGCTCCGCATTTCGGAGACGGCCTTCGGTGATCTCAGGCCTGCGCTCTTTACGCTCTCCGGAAGCGCGGGGGAGGCATTTGCCGCATCAAACGGGCTGGAGTGCCGGAGTGAACGCAGCTACCGCCTGGCGGATGGCGTGGTCGACCTGACGGATGCGAAGACGGACAGAATCCGGCGCAGGGGCGATTCCTGGGTCTGGATCAACCGGCTGGAAGGACTGCGGCTGACTGCAGGGAGCATTTTCTTTTACAAGGACGCCCGGGATATCGAAAACGGCTACCGGGTTCTTTCCATGGAGGAGGAAAACGGGGGCTTCCTGCTTCGTGTGGAAATGCCGGAGGCTTCCGAAATTGTGGTGGATTATACCTTTTCCAACACGATCAGCCTGACGGCGGATGATTTTATTCCGGCTGAAGGAGCCGTTTTTTCTGACGGCGGTCCCGGAAGCAAGGATGGCCATGCCTATACGAAACGCAGCAAGACGCATTATGAATTCTTCGAATGGAAACCGAAAATCACTACCACTACAGACGGAGACGGGGAAGCGGAATCTTCAGGGAAAAAGAAGGACATTGGAGAATTCGAAGTTGCGGTCAGCGGAGATCTGGAACAAACGGTCACCTATAATTACCGTTACGAAAACGGCCGGCTGGTTCAGGCCTCCATGGTGGATGATTCCACCAATACCGTCAATTTAGATTTCAAAATAACTGGCCAGAGCAAAGGAAACCCCTTCGGAAAACCAAAGGAAAATGAAATGAACCTGGGCCACTTTAAAGTGGGCTGTGCTTTTTTCCAGTTTTCCGGCAGCGTGAATTTGTTTTTTAAGGTTACTTCCGGCATCACGATTGCCTGCACGACCGTAAGCCATACCAATAAGGAATATAATTTCGCCACGGAGAGCTGGGTTGTGCTTGAAAGCACCCGGAACACCTATGCCAATCCGAATGATGTAAGCCTGGATCCAGAACCGGTGGAGAATACCTCCGAATCCTATACAACCGTTTCGGCAAAGATCGAGGTCAAGGCCGGCATCAAATGCGAGTTTGAATTTATCATTTTTGACCTGGTTACAGCAGCTTCGGTCGAGGTGGAAGGAGGATTGAAGCTGAGCCTGTCCGGCAAGGATAACTGTGTTGAAGTGGGCATAGGCCCCTATGTCAAGTTTTCTGTTTTTGTGGGGCTCTGGCATAAGAGCAGCGTGTTTAACTTTACCATCGGAGTCAAAAAAGCCATCGTCGAAGAAGAATCGGACCTCGGAAAGGGAGAAAGCTGCCATGTCTATGTATTGGCCGATCTTCCTGACATCGCGTCAGCGAGCCGGATCAACGATGCCAATAAATGTCCTTTCCATGACGGTCAAACGGCGACGGTGACCTTTGACACCAAGACGAGTCAGCAGATCGAACCGCTGGAGCTGCTCCGTGGAGATCCGGTTCCCTGGGATCCTTCCTATCAGCTGGCGGATGATCCGGCCCTTGGGCGCTTTCTGGGATGGAACCTGAAGGATAATCAGAAAGCCAGCGACGGCCGCGGCTTCCTGAACCAGGACGGTGTGGAAGAGGAAAACGTCTATCTGGCTGATCATAATCTGATCCTTCACGCGGTCTGGGAGAATCTGAATGAAGTCATCTTCTATGAAGCGCCAGACAACAGAAAAGAAATCGCACCCAGGCAGTATGTCCCTTACAATGGAAAAATTATTGATCCGAAGGTTGGAAGCGAGAACGGAAACTGGATTGTCTACTGGTATACGCTGAATGACGGCACCGGAAACAGCGTGACGGTTGAGTTCCAGGATTCCCTGCTTAAGATGAATGATACCTATGAACTGTATGCCTGCAGGACCGGTTCCATCGCGCCTCCGGACGGCAATGATCCCACGAAGTTCACACTGATCGGAAATCCCCGTATCTTTGATCAATACCAGGGTGTGGTCGGCAGCTATTCCATCGACGATTACGATATCGAAATCAGGACGGATCCGGTGATCGGAAGCAAGGTCGCCCACATCACGAACGTGAAGGGTAACCCGGAGTATCTGAAGCTTCCCTATGAAGTTTTTATCAGATGCGTTGTGGATAACGCAAATGATCTGATGGCGCTCCCGATCATTTACACGAAAATCTCCCTGACACGGGACGACAATTACACGCCGGAGGAGCAGGCGCTTTTAGATCAGTACCTGTATAACCATACCGAAGAAGAACTGCAGGAAATTTTCATCCCTGTGGAAATTGACCCGGACGCCTTTGACAACTGCACCCGGCTGAAGGTCGTTCAGCTGGTCGGACGGCATCGGTTGGTGCTGGGATCGATGCTCAGCAATATCCCGACCCTGAAACTCGTGGATATGCGCGGCTGCCTGCTGGAAGAGCAGAAGATCAGCGATTACGCATTCAGCGGCTGCACCGGTCTGGAGGCCATCGCGGTAAACGGATACGTCAGCCATATCGGCCAGTGGGCCTTCGAAAACTGCAGCAGCATGGATCAGAACCTGATTCCGGACAGCGTGCTCACCATCGGATCTGGCGCTTATTACGGGTGCGGCATGCGGTCCATCACCATTCCGGAAAATGTGACATCCATCGGAGCCTCTGCGATCGACGGCTGCGAAAACCTGACGGAGGTCCGCATTTGTGCCAGATCCTTCCTGGGCGAAAGCGGGCTGAACTGCAGCGGTTCGCAGTCGGTCAACATGACGCTGGAGAGCAGCGTGGAATCTTTCCCCTGGAATATGGTCAGTTACGGCTCGAATGTCACCCTTCGGATCCGGGAAGGAAACCTGGAACAGCTCCCGGAAAACCGCACCGATAATTACGGCTATGCGCGCATCATGATCGAACAGCCGCTTGACGAGATCAAGCCTTATACGCTGGCATACATGCGCAGCGCTGCCGAGATAGAGCTGCCGGAGACGGTGCAGACCCTCGGCGCGAAAGCCTTCCTCAACAGCAGCGGACTGCAGCGGATCCGGATTCCTGACCGCGTTTCCCTGATCAAGGAAGAGACGTTCAAGGGCTGTTTGGGAATCCGGGAGATCCAGTGGCCCGCGGACCTGAACACCATCAGGGCGGAGGCCTTCAGCGGCTGCTCCTCCATTCAGCATCTCCCCCTTCCGGAAGGGCTGACCCTGCTGGGAAGGCAGGCCTTCAAGGATTGCACCTCTCTGGCCGACATCCGGATGCCCGACAGCCTGATGACCATCGAAACGGATTCGGACAGAAATCAGTCGCCCTTTGCCGGCTGCTACAATATAAAGAACATCGACCTGGGCGGCGATGTGGACTACAATGGTAGCTTCTTTCAGAGCATGCATCTGTATACCGGTCACAAGCTGGCCGTCGATCGGCTGACCATCCGGGAGACGGTTAAATCCGTCAATCTTATGGAATTCCAGCTTATGACGAATGGAACGACCACATTCCATAACGCGACGCTGAAGGCGCTTCATCTGTATAAGGCTCTGCCCGATTTCAACACTGAAATGAGCCGCCTGGACGATATGCTGGAAGAGATCCGGATGCCCGCGTCCTGCAATTATTCAGGCTCATTTGTGATTGAGTTTTCAAAACTGAAAAAACTGATTTTTGACGACAGTATCACAACAATCTACAACTATTACGGAAGCTGGCCGGAGCTGGAGACCATCGTGCTGCCCGCAAGCCTTCGGACGGTGGACAAAAGTTTCGTGGACTGCCCCAAGCTGACGGACGTGAATTTCAACAGCGTTTTCGGCGTCTCCTATACCGGCAGCTTTATGCACTGCGGTTTTACAGAACTGGATCTCCGAACCGAGGCAAAGTTCGAGGCATGCTTCGGAGAATGCGACCGGCTGACCGAAGCCAGCGTTTATAAAGCGGCCATCACGGGAACCTTTGCCCGGAACTCCAGATCGCTGCGCTCTCTGTACTTTGGAGAAGGGGTGACCTTTGAATCCACTGAAGGGATCGATTCTGAATTCCGTGATTCCCTGACCGATGAGAATACGGGATCGTGGCCGGATCTGACGATTGAGGTAGCTTCAGATAACCTGACAGAGCTTCCATGCTCCTGCTTCCATTTCCCCAATCTGAAGACGGTTCATCTGCCGGCCGGCGTGACCGCGCTGGGGGAAGGCCTGTTCCACGGCTGTGAACGGCTGGAGACGGTCACCGGCCTCAGCCAGGTGAAATCGATCGGCTATGAAGCCTTTATCAACTGCAAAAGCCTGAAAAATCTGGACCTGACATCCCATCTGAAGAAAATTGGTGAAGCCGCTTTCGAAAACTGTGCAAGCCTGCGGGATCTGAATCAGTTTGTGGATCTGGAATCCGTCGGGAGATGGGCTTTCGCGGGATGCACATCGCTCCGGTCTGTGACCGGGTTCCGGCGCATGGATGATATCAATACCGGTGTCTTCATGAACTGCAGAAGCCTGGAAAGCGTGGATATCGGGGTGGATCATATTGATGTCGGGAGTCACGCCTTCATGAACTGTGTCAGCCTGAAGGAGCTTCCGGGCAATCCCGAGGTTGGAGCGCAGAATGAAGCATTCTACGGATGCACATCCCTGCGCCGGATCCGGATTTCCGGACAGGGCAGGTATATCGGAGCCAAGGCCTTCTACCACTGTTCATCCCTGGAGGAGGTGACGCTCCCGCGGCTCCCCGGAACACAGAAGCTGACGCTTTACGGCAGGAATACCTATTCAGAGGTATCCTCCGGATACAGGACTGATACCGCATATGATTCTCTGGACAGCCAGTGCTTCAATTATACGACCGGCCTGAAGCGACTGGTGATTGACGCACTGATCAACGCGATGCCGGCATCCCTGACAACCAACAGCACCGTTCTGAGCGAGATCGTGCTGAATAACGGGATTCCCGAAAACGCGGCGGAAGTGTTTTTCAGCGGCTGGACCGTGAAAGACGACGCCACCGGAAAGCCGCTGGCCCGACCGCTGCGGATCATTGTGAACGCGGGGGAAACCGACGTGGCCGATGAAGCCTTTGCGGGCATGGATGGCTTTGTGGGAGAGATCCTGCTGGATAACAGCGTACAGACGATCGGATCCCGTGCGTTCGCGGGGAATACCACCCTGTCGCTGGTCCGGATGGGCGGAGAGGTTTTTCTGATCGCGGACGATGCCTTTGAGGGCTGTGAAAATGCGGCCGTGGAGCTTACAGAGGAAAACGCCTATGTCCAGGACTGGTGCGCCTTGCATCAGATTCCCTGTACAGTCAACGGGACGGAAACCGTTACGCTCCGCCTGATCGGCGGACATACATACTGCGAATCCTATCCGGAAGGCTTTGTTCCGGACGGGGAGGATCTGACCGGCAGCTTTGTCTGGCCCCTGACGGAGGATCCGGTTTTGCCTGACGCGGCGCAGGAAGGGCATGTGTTTTCCGGCTGGTATTTTTATCCCCAGGGTCCCTGGCCGTATCATCCTGCAGGGCTGAAGCCCGGCAGCATCAGCCTGTATCCCAGATGGGATATCGATGCCTGGCAGGTGACGCTGGAATGCGGCTCCGCCGCGGTTTATCCGGGCCTGAAGTCCATTATGGCGATGCCGGGAGACCTGCTGGAGCTGAGCGTGCCGGAACGGACGGGAGAGCTTTTCACCGGCTGGTATACCGACGCGGGCAGAACGGAAGCCTTTGATGGCCTGATGCCTGCCGCAAATCTGATCCTTTATGCGGGCTGGCAGAAGGATAACGGACAGATGACATTTGAACCCTGCGGAGATCACGCGGAACTGGTCAGCTGTCTGATGGACGCAGAAACGCCCGCCAATCTGGTGATTCCGGCCAACTGGCAGGGCTTGCCTGTAACGCGGATCCGGGACGGCGCTTTTGCCGGCCAGAAGGTCAGAACCCTGACCCTTCCGCCGATGATGGATCAGATTTCTCCTGATATGCTCAACGGCATCAGCAGCCTGGAAGCCATTCAGATCAATTCTTCGAACGACCTTTTTGCATCAGAGAAGGGAATGATTCTGTCGAAGGACGGTACGGAGCTGCTGCTGACGCCAAAGAACCCGGGCTCCGCTCTGTGGATTCCGACGGGAGTCCGGCGGATTCGTGCAGGAGCCGGAAAAGATCTGTGCTGCAGCGAAGTCATCCTGAACGACGGCCTGGAGGAAATCGGAAGCAGCGCTTTCGCAGGGGGCGGGATCAAGGTGGTCCGCCTGCCGGACAGCGTTGTTTCCGTGGGCTCCGAAGCCTATTACGGATGCCCGCTGGAAATTGTGTACACCGGCAGCGGACTGGCGGAGATCGGAACGGACGCCTTTGAGGGCGGAAACGCGCCGAGCTTTGAGATGTTTGGCAATATCGGGGAATGTGCCGCTTCCGCCTATGCGGATCTGCATGGATATCCCTACAACTATTATACCCTGACCCTGATGGAACCCAAGGACAGCTATGATACCAACGTGGGCTCGGTCCGGCTGATTCAGGCCGGCAAGCCGTTTGAGCCCAGGATGAGCCTCGACATGCAGCGGGTGGCGACCCTCAAGGGCTGGATGGAACCCGATCAGCTCCACAGGAGTCAGCCGGACTATATGACGGACTTCGTGATGCCCGCCCGGGACCTGATTCTTTATCCGGACTATGAACTGCGGGTGACCCTGCGTCGGGAATCTTATATATCGGGAGGCTGGAGCATTGTGTCCTGGCCGTCGGAGGACGGGAATGTGGATGTGGTGATTCCCTCCATGCTGTTCGGCGAGCCGGTCCTCAGTATCCGGTCCGGCGCCTTCTCCTTTGTTCCGGCTTCCGTAACAATTCCGACGCGTATGAGTGTATCCAGGAGCGCTTTCCCGTCCGGCAGCAAGCCCGTGATTTACTGCCACAGGGATCTGGCGAAAGACATTTCGTATTATGGGTGGGACGTGCATGTCATCGAAGGAGATGAAGGGCTGAACTTTGAGACCAATGGCGGAATGGAACTGGAAAGGATCCTTCCGGAGGATGGAAAGGTTTATGCCAGCCTGATTCCCCAGCCGGTCCGCCTGGGCTATACCTTCATGGGATGGTTTGCCGACTTGGACCTGACCAGACCGGCGGAGAACCTTTACCGCCGGGATGCAAACGGAGCGTATTATCTCAATGTGAACGTCAACGGATTGACGCTTTATGCATCCTGGGAGCAGAATGAAGACTTCACGGACCCGGACTTTACCTACATCCAGACAGATGATGGGCTGACTGTAACGGGCTTGCGGGCCGGCGTCAGCGAACTGACGATTCCCGCGGAGCTTCACGGCACGCCGGTCATCGGGGTGGCACCGGACGCGTTCCGCGGCAAAACCGATCTGTCGGCCGTTGATCTGAGCGCTTTGCAGATGACGGAGCTTCCGGACAGATTCTTTGAAGGATGCTCCGGCCTCAGCCAGGCTGTGCTGCCGGAAGGAATGACCCGAATCGGGGCTGAAGCGTTCCGGGGATGTGTTTTCCTGCGAAATCTCGCGCTGCCCTCCGGGCTCCGGCTGATCGGCGACCGGGCTTTCATGGGCTCCGGCCTGACCAGCCTGCATCTGGGGACGGCCGTTTCGCAGATCGGCGAGGACGCGCTGCTGCAGACGGCCTTCCTGGAAGATATCACCGTTGAAAACGGCAACCCCTACTACCGGGCTGAAAACCACGCGCTGATCGATCTGATTGATGCGCGTCTGGTGAAATATGCCGGCGGAAGCAGGGCGGATACCTTTACCGTTCCGGAAGGCGTCTATGCCATCGGAGATTATGCCCTGAGCAATGCCTCCAGCCTGAAGCGCGTGATCCTGACCGACCAGGTCTGGGAACTGGGCAAGGGCGCCTTCTCCGGCTGCACACAGCTGGAAAGCATTCCGGCTATCGTCTCGGAGCGGCTGACGGCGATTCCGGATTACTGTTTCTTCAACTGTACGAGCCTGAAGCATATCGTCATTCCGGATCAGATTACCCGGATCGGTGTTGCGGCCTTTGGAGGCCATACGGCGCCGGAAACGGTTTTCATTCCCGATACGGTGGAATCGATTGGTAGCATGGCCTTTGCGGCGGGGAATCTGACCATCCATGGGGTGACGGGCAGCGTCGCAGCGGAATGGGCCGCGGTTCGCGGCATCCCCTTCGTGGATGACAGCCTGCCTGCGCTCACCGGCTTCCGTCTCAGCGCCGATACGGATACGCTGGTTCCGGGGCAGCGGATTGCCGTCAGACCCATTGCCATTCCCGATGGGGCCGTTCTCCCGCCGCTGACATGGACGGTCAGTGACGCCGCGGTGCTGCGGGTGGACGAGGAAGGCACGGCGGAAGCGCTCCAGATGGGCGCCGCAATCGTGACCGCCGAGACGGAAGAAGGGCTCCGCGCGGATATAACCTTTAACGTGGTCCTTCCGCAGCTGCAGGAAATCCGCCTGACGCCCTCGGATCTGAATACGTCCGTCGGCGTTCAGGTTCAGCTGGACTGCCGGAAGATTCCGCAGAACGCGGCCGGAACCATTCTGTTCGCAAGCGATAATGAATCGGTCGCGACGGTTTCCCCTGACGGTACCCTTACCGGCGTGTCCGAGGGCGAATGCACCGTTACCGCTTCCTGCGGAAGCCTGCTGGACACCTGCCGTGTGACCGTGTTCCGGCACGCCGACAGCCTCGATCAGCCCCGGGAAAAGCTGACCGTGATCGAAGGAGGCAGGGTTTCCATCACCATTCCGGAGGACCTGGCCGGTCTGAAATACCGATATTCCATCACAGATCCGTCCCTTGTCCGGGTGTATGAATATACGAATCAGGAAGGAATTCTCTGGCTGCACGGCATCAGCGCCGGCACTGCGTATCTGCGGCTGGAAGTGGAAAACGGACAGACCGCAGAATGGGAAATCTTGGTGGAATACGCGCTGCAGGGGGTCAGCTTCAGCTATGACTGGCCTGACCAGGAGAATCCCATTTCCATCACGCCCACCTTTACAAGAGAACTGAAAATCAAGACGCAGCCTGCGCCTGACACGCTTTACAGAAACGATATCCTGCCGGAGATCAGCTATCGCAGCGGCGATGAGTCGATCGCCACCGTGCAGCCCATGGAAAATCCGTTGGAGGGCTGCATTGTGACAGCTGTTTCTCCGGGGACCGTGACCATTATTGCAGAGGGAACACATGAATGGATTCACGGGCTGATCGCAGAAAGGCAAATCACGGTTCCGGAAGTGGACGTGACGGAGATGACCCTGCAGCCCGTGCCGGATCTGCGCATCGGAGAAGTCTGTACGACGGAACTGTCCTGGGAGCCGGCTTATGCCACCCGGATTCAGATGGTCTGGGAATCCGGAAATGAGGACATTGTCCGGGTGGATGAGAATGGTGTGCTGACCGCTGTCGGTCCTGGAACCACTACCCTCACGGTCACCTCTCCCAGCGGCATCGTGCGGAGCACGACGGTCACCGTAAAGGAACCGAGCGGCGCTGTTCGTCTTTCCGAGCATGAAATCACCCTGGTCAGAGGCCGGCAGCAGGAAATACAGGTGTCTTTTGAGCCGGAGGGTGCGGACGCGGGAGCGGAGTATTTCTGGAGCTATGACTATACGGGACCGCAGGCAGCCTATTTCAGCCTTTCCGCGGACGGAACAGCCGTGATCAGCACGGGCAGCTATTTCGGGGACGTGACCATTCGGGTCTGGACGACGGACAGCCTTTCGGATTCCTGCCTGGTCCACGTGGTACCGGAAAAGGAACTGCTGGAGATCCTGACAGACAGCCAGGCCTCAGGGGAGTTTGCAGCGCTGGACAGCGAGATCATCATCGAGCTGGCCATGCATACCGCGGACGGCAGTGATCTGGACAGGACGGTTTCCTTCGTTCCGGGCGATCCGGAGGCCTTTGACCTGCAGTATACTTCGGACCGGCTCAATGATGACGGGGAGACAATCCGCACTTACTGTATCCGCCTGAAAAAAGTCGGAGATTTTGAATACAGTTTCCGCACGGACAGCGGCTACAGCGTCACAGGTCTGGTCCGGGTTCGGAAGATGGACCTGCCGCCCGCTGAAGCGATCCGGATCAAACCGATCGATCCCCTGCGCCTGGGGGATACGGTCCCGGTGGAAATCCAGACGACGCCTGAGGAGGCGAACGTCGAAGGACTTTACTTCGAGGCTTCTCCTTCCTACACAGTGGAAGCGGACACGGAAAACCGGCAGATCCATGCCGTCGATTACGGCTATGCTGTCCTGACCGTGCAAAGCAGCACGGATCCGGCACTGAAGGATTCTGTCACCCTGCTGGTCGCTCCTTCCGAGGATCAGATTGATCCTGGCGTTCAGCTGTATTTCCACGGAAGCACCGAGGATTTCGAAGGCCTGATGAACGATCGAATGACGATCACCGTCCATGCGCCGGGTGCATCCAGGATTGAGCTTCTGAATCAGGACGGACGGTGGGAAGAAATGAGCACCTTCGATCCCGCGGCGGGAACAGGTACCCTGGATGGCCTGTCCTATTTACAGGGTAAGCCTTTCCTCCTGCTGGCCCGTGCGGACTACGACCCGAACCGGCCGCTGGAAATGCGGGTCAGCAACCCGATCAGAATGAATATCACCGGCGAGGGCGCCGCGCCGGAAGCGGAGCTGGAAATCGAACGGGAAACCTATTCCCGAGGCGAGATGGTCTGCTTCACCCTTCATCCTGTGGATGGAATGAATACATACGGCATTACGATCCTGAATGAACAGGGAGAAACGGTCGACACCTTCGAAGTCTACGCGCAGAATACCGATATGACGGGGTGGATCAGCACCAGCTGGATGCCGGCCGGAGTATACGAGATCCGCACCTATACCAGCGGCGTGGGTTATTCCAGGATAGATTCGGCGCCCGGAAAGTATTTCGTCACCATTACGGAAGAAAGCGGGGACAGACCGATTGTCTTTGACGTTCAGAAACGGCATATCCAACCCGGCGAATTAGTGTATTTTTCAGCCTGGGCTCCCGGTGCGGACTCCCTCAGGGTGGTGTTTAACGTACTACAGAATGAAGTCTATACGCTCACTGAAGGAGATGGAGACACCCTGCAGACTGTCACGAAGCACTGGCGGGAAGGCACTTATGAATACTGGTGCGTCGCTTCGTATTCCCAGGATGGCGAAATCATAGAGAAGGAAAGCGAACATATCGTCGTTCAAGTCGGCGACAGCGCTCCCACGCCGCTGGAGCTGACGGTTTCCCCACGCCTGGTTCCCGCGGGCTCGAATGTGACGATCAGGGCGGAGGGACTCGAAGCAGCAGACAACTGGGCGGTCTGGGTCGAGGACGATGAAACCAGCGATATCGTGCTTTCCTGGATTTCCGATGAGAATACCTATTCTCCTGAAACCGGGTTTGTGATCGATGGCGGCCTTCTGACGGAGGGGCACCGTTATACGATCAACGTTTATGGAATCAAGGATGGCTGCAGCCGGACCGATGTGAGTCTGGGCATTGTCGCCTATCCTTCCGAGAACAGGGTGGTACGTCTGCCCGTCATGCTGAATGAAATTGAAGAGGAAGCATTTTCCGGCCTGCGGGCTGAGGTGGTAATCATTCCTGCGGGCGTATCCAGGGTTGGACACAGGGCCTTTGCTGATTGCGATTGGCTGAAAGCGGTGGTATTTGAATCAGCGGATACGTTCTGGGAAGAGGATGCCTTTGAGAACTGCCCGGATCCGCTGCTGCTTGTCCCTTGAAATGGAAAAAAGCGATGATCCGTCCGCATTCCCGTCCCTGCGGGCGTGGGAGGTATACGGTACGGATTAAAAGGAGAGAAATACATGGACCGGAATATGGTCCTGGTGGGCACCTATACCCAGCCCATCCTGTTCGGCACGGGAGAGGTGCTCAATGCCCGGGGAAAAGGAATCTATCTGTATAAGCTGCAGCAGGGAAGGCTGGTGCCGGTTTCCGAAAACACGGCCGCCAACGCGTCCTATCTGATCCTGGACCGGGAAGGCCGCCATGTGTATACCACCAATGAACTCAAGGAATGGGAAGGGCAGTTCGGCGGCGCGGTCTCCGCGTATGCGGTGGATGCGGAAAGCGGCCGGCTGATCTATCAGAATACGGTGGGAACCCATGGGCAGGATCCATGCCATCTGGCGTTGTCCCCCGACGGCGGGACGCTGTACTGCGCCAATTTCATGAGCGGCAGCGTCACGGCCTTCCCGGTAAGCGAGGAAGGCCTGGGGCCGGACACCTCCTTCATCCAGCACGAGGGCAGCGGCCCGGATCCGGAGCGGCAGCGGGGCCCCCACGCCCACGGAGTCTTTCTTTCCCCCGGCGGCAGGTGGCTGTACGTGTCCGACCTGGGGACCGATACGCTGGTCTGCTATGCGCAGAACCTGGCGGATCATACGATTCAGCCCGCGCCGGAGCGGAACATCGTCATGCCGGAGAGGGGAGAAGGCGCGCGGCATATCGCCTTCCATCCAAGCGGAAAGTGGCTGTATGTGAACACGGAAATGGGCTCCGCTGTGTATGCTTTTGCCTATGACGAGGAAACGGGAGCGGCGCGGATGCTGCAGAAGCTGTCGACCATCCCGGAGGGAACGGACCGGCAGACCACCAGCACGGCGGCGATCCGGATCCATCCAAACGGGAAGCTGCTGTTCGTCAGCAACCGGGGCCATGACAGCATCGCGGCCTATCGGATCGATCCCCGAACCGGGCTGCTGACCCTGCTGTCGATCCAGCCCACGGGGGGCCGCATTCCCCGGGAGTTCGCCATCTCCCCGGACGGAAGCATCATGATCGTCGCCCATCAGTCCAGCGATGATCTGCGGGTGTTTGCCCTGGATCCCGAAACCGGCGAAATGACCTTCCTGTCCCAGACGGAAGTTCCCAATCCCATCTGCGTCCAGATCCGATAGGGGACGGTTCCGTAGCTCTTTTTTCCGGGGTCCCCTGTCTCCTTTTTTTGCCTTGACGGATGAAGCGTCCATCAAATATAATAAGCGAAGCAGGATTCTATAATATGATTCCGATCATTTTTTAAGGGAGGGTATCAACATGAGGAAAAGCTTTGGATCGCGGTTTCTGTCCCTGATACTGGCCGCTGTGCTGGCGCTGGGAGTCCTTCCCGCAGCCCTGGCAGAGAACGCGGAAACGGTTCACTGCTGGAACCTGGAGGGTAACTGGTCATGGTTTTACATTCCTTCCACTGTGCCGGACCGTTTTCTGCAGAATGGATACTGGTTTGTGGAACTTTCACAAGACAGCGGCGGGAACAGCCTATATGAAACCGCGAAGAACTTGCGGATCGACTTCGTATCCGGCGACGCGCATCTGAAGGACGGTTTTTCTATCGAAGAGGTGCAACACTACAGCGACGGAACCTATCCGGCATTTTGTGTGGATCTGAAAAAAGTGACGGAGCCCGGGCGGGCATTATTCCATTTAACAGCTGACAGTGAGCATCTGCACTACGAAAAGGATTTGCCGTTTCTCGTTCTTTCCTGGAATGAGGATCCGCTTTTCTCCATCGAGGAAAAACCGGCGCCGGATATGATTACGACGACCCCCGGACAAATTGTCAGCGATGCCGCGATCACGGGTTATTCCTCCATCGTGGATCATTCCGGGGAGATCGCGGAAAAATACGCACAGGACGGGGACGAGACCAAATGGGTGCTCTTCAGCACGCATCTGTTCTTCATAGATGCCGAGACCGGCGAATACTGCAACCCGATGGGATATCCTGCTGGAAACGGTTATCCGGAGCAGCCGGCTGAAGGATACCAGATCGAGAATCTGTATTCCAGCAAAACCGGCAGGTATGTGAGCTGGCGCTTTAATCGCGCCGGTGCCTATCGGAGCGAGTACAGGATCTATTTCGGAACGTCCAATATCGATGCTGAACTGGAAGCGCCGGATGTGCATGTGCTTCCGTACAGGATTGAAGGGAGCGCCGCCATCGCCCCCGGCGCTTCCGCGGAATATACTGCGGTGGATCTGGAGCCGGATTCCGGAAGAAGCTTCACTATGCGCCTGGAAGGGGAGGGTGTAACGCTGACGGAGAGCACTGCGGATTCCGGCGTCTGGACGGTCAGCGCGGCGGAAAACGCGGAACTCGGAACCTCCTTTACCCTGACCGCTGCGCCTTCGGACGGCGGGACGCCTGCCGTCCTGACCGGCACGGTTAATGACGGCGCGCTTGCCGGAATTTCCCTGGAATCACGGGAAATCGCTGCAGGAGCGGGCTTTTCCGGCCCCGTCTTCCCTTCAGGTACCGGCGAGTATGAAACCGGATATTCCGGGTATTACTACAACAATCTGATTTCCAGGTCGATTGATCGGACCGCCCCGAACGCAGCGGGCCTGCAGGATACCGCGTATGGCGCATCCTTCTTCCC
>CADBTC010000242.1 GCA_902797445.1 uncultured Eubacteriales bacterium
GCAGCTGCGGCGTTTTCAGAATCGCAGCCAGACACACAGCCGCAGAAGACACCTGAGCGATCACCGTCGCGTATGCCCCTCCGTTGGTACCCAGCCCCAGGGATCCGATGAAAAAAAGATCCAGTCCGATATTGATCACGGACGAGGTCGCCAGCGCCAGAAGGGGCGTCCGGCTGTTCCCCAGCGCCTGCAGAAAACCGCTGAATACATTCAGGCACATCACCACCGGCAGACCGGCGAAAATGATGCGCAGATAGTGCTCCGTCAGCAGGATCGTCTCCGAGGGCGAATGCATCCATGTCAGAACCGGATGCAGCAGCAGCTGGCTGACGATCTCCAGGAGCACCGTCACCGCAATCGAAATCAGATACCCCTGTCCCACCGTCCGCTTCAGCGCGCGGGAATCCTTCCTTCCAAAGCACTGGGCCGCATAAATGGAGTACCCCTGGGCCAGCCCCATCGGTACCGACAGCACCGCCCAGTCCAGCCAGCCCGATGCGGAAACCGCGGTCAGCGCCGTCACGCCCAGCAGCCGGCCGACAATCAGGGAATCCGCCAGGTTGTACATCTGCTGGAGCAGATTGCCCGCAAGGATCGGCAGCGCGAAGCCGAGAATGAGCTTCACAGGCGGTCCTTCCGTCATATTCCTTACGCTTGCCATTCCTTTTCAACCTTCTTATTGCAGATGATATTTTTTCAGCCGGCGCCAGAGGGTGGAGCGGCTGATGCCCAGCATCTCCGCGGCCTGGTTTCGGCTGCCGCCGGCTTCTTTCAGCGCCCGGCGCAGGGCCAGCTCCTCCTGGCTGGCGACCACATGCATCAGCTGCTCCGATTCTCCCTGATCCAGATCCGGCAGCAGCTTTTCGCGGACAAAGGCCAGATCCACCACCGGCTCCGGAGAGAGCATGATGGCCTTCATGCAGAAATATTCGATATCCCGCAGGTTGTTCGGCCAGGGATAGCGGCACAGATGCTGTATCGCTTCCTCTGTCAGGGACACCTGCTTTTTCATTTCCCGGGAAAACCGGTGCAGATATTCCTCCAGATAGGTGGGAACATCCTCCGGCGTTTCCCGGATGGGCGGCATGCGCAGGTTGATACCGTAGAGGGTATTGGCCAGCTGCCACATCCACTCCCCCCGCTGGGCCATGGCCATCAGATCCTCAAAGGTGGAACAGATCAGCCGGACGGACGTAGGCACCAGCTCCGCTGATCCCTTCCGCCGGTAGGAGCCGGTCCGGAGGATGCTGAGCAGCTGGCGCTGGCAATCGGGAGACATGCAGTGCACATCCAGCATAAAGAGGGTGCCGCCGTTGGCCCGGGTCACCATGCCCGCTTCCCCGCCCCAGGAGCGGCTGAACAGCAGGTCATACTGATATTCCGGCGGCACGGTACTCAGATCCACGGACACAAAGGGCTTGTCCCGCCGGGGGCTGGCGTTGTGGATACACTCCGCCAGGCGGGATTTCGCCAAGCGGGGCTCTCCGGAAATCAGGATAGGCACATCGTATTCTGCGTAGATTTTCGCCTCCTCCAGTAGAGACGCCATAATCGGAGACCGGGCCGGAAACCCGTCAAAGGTGCCCTGTGCGGTATAAGCCGCATTCCGGGAACCGGGCGTGTAAAGACCTTTATTTGCCATGAACTTCTCCCCTCTCTGAATCGGGCTCCGGCCCCTGTTTCCTGCCGGTTTCCTTCCCCCAGCGGCCTGTCCTGCCGGTTTTGTGCGGCAGGGTCCAGACCGCATTTTCACGGCGCCACCGGGGTCGGGCGTTTTTTTCCTGCAGCCGGACAGGGTTATCCGGAATCATTGTAACATAGCGGAAAAACCAGTGCAACCGCTGATGTTTCACGCAAGAGACAAATTGTGAAACATATTGAAACGCTCCTCTCAAATCCTGCGACATTGTCAAAAAATTGTCAAAATATCGGATAGAAAAAGGCTGAAATGAGCTTTCTGGCGATTGACGGCCGGTTTTTTTGCATGATAGGATGCGATCAGATGGAAATGCTTTTCAACGGACAGCCTTTGAAGAGCAGGAAACAGAGCAAATGTTGAAACGGACAGATGACACAACGGAGGTGCTGAGATGGTCAGATACGTCCTTCAGCGGCTGGGCCAGACCCTGCTGGTGCTGCTGATTGTATCGCTGCTTACCTACCTGCTGGTGGACTTTCTCCCGGGCGATCCCATCGCCGCGATGACGGGGGGCGAAATTTCCGGCGAAACCTACGAGCGGCTGTATTACGAGATGAACATGGATAAGCCCGTCATCGTGCGATACGCACTGTGGCTGCGGGACGCGCTGACCGGAAACCTGGGCACCAGCGCCTCCTATCACCGGAAGGTGGTGGACATCATCGGGGAGCGGGTTCCCGTGACGATCTACCTCTCCCTGCTGGCCTTCCTGATCAGCGTGCCGCTGGGCATCCTCTTCGGCATCATCAGCGCGGTGCGGCGAGGAAGCGCGGCGGATACCGCGGTGACCCTGACCGCCAACATCGGCAGCTGCCTGCCGCAGTTCTGGCTGGGGATCCTCTTCATGTACATCTTCTCCATGCAGCTGGGCTGGCTGCCCTCCAGCGGCTTTGTCTGGCCTCATGAAAACTTCGTCCTGAGCATCCGGCAGACCATCATGCCGCTCCTGTGCCTGGCCATCGGCGGGATTGCCTCCATCACCCGGCAGACCCGTTCCTCCATGCTGGAGGTCATCCGGCAGGACTACATCCGCACAGCCCGGTCCAAGGGATTGAAAAAGAAAAAGGTCATCTATGTGCATGCCCTCAAGAACGCGCTGCTGCCCGTCATCACCCTGATGGGTCTCCGGCTGGGCGGCATGGTCGGCGGATCCGTGTTTGTGGAGAACGTCTTCGTGATTCCCGGCATGGGTTCCCTGCTGGTGAACGCCATTACCAGCGTGGATATTCCCCTGATTCAGGGCTGCGTACTGCTGATTGCCGTTTTCTCCTGCGTGATCAACCTGATCACGGACATCGTATACGTCTACGTTGATCCCCGGATCAAAGCCGCGTAA
>CADBTC010000243.1 GCA_902797445.1 uncultured Eubacteriales bacterium
CTGGAGCAGATCCGGATTACACCGGCCTCCGAGGCCCTGCTGTTTCCCGAGGAGGCGGAAGCGGCTGCGGAACACATGCGGGAAGCGCTGAAACGGCGTCGGGATGTGTCAGAGGAAAAGCAAAGCACCGGGCTGCTCTCGGATCTGCCGCCCCTGCCGGACGACGAGGACGAGGAAGAGGCCTGGTTCGATCGGAAAATCGCTCCCAAGGCCCGGGAAGAGGCCTGGCGGGCCCGGGAAAGCAGCGAAATGGACCGGCGGATGAACCAGCTGATTACGGACGCCAACAGTGTGGCGGCCGGGATCCCCTTTCGCCGGATGCGCAGCTGGATGCCGGTGCTGACGGAAAACTGCGCCACGGTGCTGGACTGGTTCCAGCCGGACCTGATTCTGCTCTGGGAGCCGGACCGAATTCGCCGCCGGATAGAGGAGCGGCTTGCCGGCTTCGGGGAGGATCTGGCGACGGCTGTCACCAGGGGCGAAGCGGTGCCGGAACAGGAACGCCTGCTTCGGCCCTGGTCGGAGGTGCTGTCGGAGATGAGCGCCTGCCCCCTGGCAGCGGTGACGGAGATGCCCCTGGGCATGGGCGGGATCAAGCCCGCGGATGCGCTGAACCTGGATGCCAATGGGCTGCAGGGATATCAGGGCCAGATCCGTCAGCTGAAGGGCGACCTTTCCTTCTGGCGGGAAAAGGGATACCAGGTACTGCTGCTCTGCGGGGGTGAAGCCCGGGGCCGCAGACTGGCGGAAAGCCTGGCCGAACTGGCGGAGACCGTCCGGTTCGAAAACGCCCTCCCGGAGACCGAAAAAGCGGATAAAGGAATGCCATTGATCCTGCCCGGGACGCTGAGCGGGGGTTTTGTCATGCCCTCTGCCGGCCGGGTGCTGGTCAGCGACGCGGATATCTGGGGCGAGGGCTACCATAAGAGCCGGAGCCGGAAGCGGGCCGGGGAACGGATCTCCACCTTTACAGAGCTGAAGGTGGGGGACTACGTGGTGCATGAGGACCACGGCGTGGGCATTTACCGGGGGATCACCCGGGTTCAAAGCGAAGGGACCTGGCGGGACTATCTGCTGATTCAGTATAACGGCAGCGATAAGCTGTACGTGCCGGTGGAGCAGCTGGACCGGGTCCAGCGGTATATCGGCAATCCGGGCCAGCCCCCGAAGCTGAATTCCCTGGGGGGCGGAGAATGGGCCCGGCAGAAGGGAAAGGTCAAGGAAAGCCTGAAAACCCTGGCTTTTGACCTGAAAAAGCTGTATGCAGAGCGGAGCCAGAAAAACGGCTATGCTTTCAGCCCCGGCGGCCCGTGGCAGCGGGAGTTCGAGGACGAGTTTCCATGGGAGCTGACGGCGGACCAGAAGGAAAGCGTCCGGGAAATCGAAGCGGACATGGAGAGCGACCGGAACATGGACCGGCTGCTGTGCGGGGACGTGGGATACGGCAAGACCGAGGTCAGCCTGCGGGCGGCTTTCAAGGCTGTGGCCGACGGAAAACAGGTGGCCATGCTGGCCCCCACCACCATTTTGGTGCAGCAGCATTACAACACGGTGCTCAAGCGCTTCCATAACACCGGGGCCAGGGTCGACTTTCTGAGCCGCTTTCGCACGGCGAAGGAGCAGAAGCGTGTGCTCGCCGATCTGGCGGAAGGCAAGATCGACATCCTGATTGGAACGCATCGGCTGCTGGCGAAAGATGTGAAGTTTAAGGACCTTGGGCTGCTGATCGTGGACGAGGAGCAGCGCTTCGGGGTGGCCCATAAGGAGGCCATCAAGAACCTGAAGCGGCAGGTGGATGTGCTGACGCTGAGCGCCACGCCCATCCCCCGGACGCTGCATATGTCCATGACCGGGATTCGGGACATGAGCGTGCTGGAAACCCCGCCGGAGGAGCGGATTCCTGTGCAGACCCTGGTGATCGAATACGCGGATGCGGTGATCCGGGACGCCATTCTGCGGGAAATCGGCCGGGGCGGACAGGTATACTTCCTGTACAACAGGGTCCAGAGCATCGAAACGTTCTATACCCGGCTGCGCACCCTGGTGCCGGAGGCCCGGATCGGGGTCGCCCACGGCCAGATGAAGGAGCACGCCCTGGAGGACGTAATGATGGATTTTTACGCCGGCAGCTATGATGTGCTGCTGTGCACCACCATCATCGAAAGCGGACTGGATGTGCCCTCAGCAAATACCCTGATCGTCTTTGATGCGGAGCGCTTTGGCCTCAGTCAGCTGTATCAGCTTCGGGGCCGGGTGGGCCGCAGCAACCGGCAGGCCTATGCCTATTTCACCGTCCGGACGGATAAGATTTTAAGCGAAACCGCCCAGCAGCGGCTGGAGGCCATCCGGGAATTCACGGAATTCGGGGCCGGCTTCCGCATCGCCATGCGGGATCTGGAAATCCGGGGGGCCGGGAACATCCTGGGACCGGAGCAGCACGGGCATCTGGCCACGGTGGGATACGACATGTACTGCAAGCTGATGGAGGAAACGCTGCTGGAGGTGGGTCAGGGAACGCCCCGCCGGGAGCTGGAAACCCGGGTGGATCTGCGGGTGGATGCCTTCCTGCCCTCGGACTATGTGTCGGACGAAAAGCAGCGGATGGAAATGTACAAGCGGATTGCGGCCATCGCCAGCGACCAGGATCGGGAAGAGGTGCTGGACGAGCTGATCGACCGCTACGGGGACGTGCCGGCGGTGGTGGAAACGCTGCTGGACGTAAGCCAGCTGCGGGCGCTGTGCAACCGGCTGGGCGTCACTCAGGTGACCCGGAACAAGGAGGGCGCCGCGCTGCGGCTGGATGAAAGGTATATCCCGGATCCCGCTGCGCTGATGCGGGCTATGGTGGCCATAGGGCCGGGGCTTAATTTTGCGGCAGGCAGCCGGCCCTCTCTGGTATATCGGTCCAACGCCAAATCCGACCGGGATCTGCTCACGGGGCTGCTGCGCACGGTTCGGAAACTGACGGAACAAATGGAAGCGGAAGCCCCGGCGGAGAAGCCGGAAGAAAAGGAAAAGGGCATGGTCTGACGAGCGGCGCGCATTGGACAGAGCGGATACGCGAGAAGAGCCCGGGAAAGCCGGATCAGGACGGGAAAGCCGGAATTGCGGAGAAGGTGGAGTCACCGGAAGGACGCACAGGGAGGAACAACAGAAGCCATGGATCGAATGCGCGGACGAAACGCCGGCTTCCGGTTTGCCTTTTTTCGGAAGGGGGCCCGAAGGATCCGGGAGGGGTTGGAACAGATCGTGTTTCCGGAAGGCGCGGTCTGCCTGGGCTGCGGAAAGATCTCCGACGGGCACACTCTGTGTCCCGTGTGCAGGGCGGAGCTGGCAAACGGAGAGCTGCTGGAATCCTGGAATCAGGAGGACATAGCGGGGGTCCCAGCCTGGAGCATCCGTCCCCATCGGGGGCTTGCCAGAAAGCTGGTTCTGACCCTGAAGCACGGGACGGAACGACGGGCGGGGGAGGAGCTGACGGGGATGCTGCGAAGCCGGCCGGATTATTTCCCCTCCTTCCCGCCGGACACGGTGGTCACCTGGGTGCCCATGCCAAAGCGCCGGCGAAGGGAACGGTGCATTGACCACGGAAAGCTGCTGGCGGAGGGCGTTGCGGATGAGCTGGGACTAAAATGCCAGGCCCTTCTCCTGCGGACGGGCGGCGGCCGGCCCCAGGCCAGGCTGAATATGGCGGGACGGGAGAGAAACCTGAAAAATGCCTTTGCGCCTGCGGAGAAAATTACCTTCCCCGTGCTGTTGGTGGACGACGTGCTCACGACCGGTACAACGGCCCGGCGATGCATTGGCGCATTGCGGGCGGCTGGAGCGAAGGAAATCACCTTCCTCGCTATGACCCGGGCGGTGGGGGACAGATAAACGTGCTTCCGGAGCGATACATAAGCTGCTTTTCTTATAGAGAGTGTATAAAAACATCTGTAAGAGCGCTTCTTTTGGTTGGCTTTTCTGCAAATCTCTGGTACAATAGGAGTGCTGGCTCCGGGTGATGCCCTCAGCGGGC
>CADBTC010000244.1 GCA_902797445.1 uncultured Eubacteriales bacterium
CTTCCCGCGGGGCGGGCAGAACCGGTCTGCTGGGGCCGGGACTGGGTAAAGGGATTTCCCGCTGGACGGGCAGAATCGGTCTGCTGGGGCCGGGACTGGGTAAAGGGATTTCCCGTGGGGCGGGCAGAATCGGTCTGCTGGGGCCGGGACTGGGTAAAGGGATTTCCCGCTGGACGGGAAGCGCCCGTCTGCTGGGCGCTTTGCCCGGCGCTGGGGCGGATGGGGCGGGTCGTCCTCGGCTGCTGGGACTGCTCTTTCCGATCCGCGTAGGACCCGGTATTGTTCAGCGGGCCGGTCCCCAGGCCTTCGCCGCGCTTTTCCACGCCTTTGCCGCCGGAGACGACCTTCTTTTCTCTGGAACGGGGCTTTCTGGATTCATCCATACTGTCTTCAGGCTCCTTCCTGTTATTCAGATCTGCCGGGGAAGGGCCTCCTAAGGCGCCCATTTTCCCGGAGTGAATCGGTTTTTCCTCGGCTTCATTCTACACGCGATCGAAGAAAAGTCAACGGAAGATTCTGTTACAAAATGCAGGAGAGGCATCCGCAGCGGCTGCCGCGGGCGGGCAGGCTTCCAAAGAACACCGCAGAAACAGAAAAAAGGCAAAGCGTGCTCCGAAAAAATGGCAGATGACAACGGGCCGGTTTTGATGTATCATAGCGGCAAAGCGGAGCTTTCTGCCTGAAGGGAATGGACGAACCCTTTCCGAACGGACGGATTCCGGACCTTGCACCGTCCGGCCGGGATTCAGGAAAAAGCCGTGAAGCAGTGATGGAGGTTAAAGCATATGGAGCTGACGGGCAACACGTTTTTCTTTCAGTGGGAGGTGGCGCTGGAATCCTGGCTGCAGGCGAATCTGGGCGACGCGGGAACCAAGCTGCTGTCCTTCTTCTCCGCCTTCGGCGAGGAGATCATCCTGATCCTGCTGCTGGGGGTCCTGTACTGGTGGTATGACAAGGAAGTCGGCAGGCGGGTGGGCCTGACCGCGCTGGCCGGGATGGTCTGGAACGCGGAAATCAAGAATATTTTCATCCGGCGCCGGCCTTATATGGACCATAAAGAGATCAGCCTGCTGCGGAAAATCGCTCCGGAGGCGGATGAAATGGACATCGCAGCCCAGGGCTTTTCCTTTCCCAGCGGACATTCCACCAACGCGGTGACGGTGTACGGCAGTCTGGGGCTGGCGCTGAACAAAAAATGGATGACCGTCCTGGCGGTGGCGCTGCCGCTGCTGGTCGGCTTTTCCCGGGTTGTGGTGGGTGCCCATTATCCCACGGATGTGCTGGTGGGATGGCTACTGGGTGTCCTGGCCATGGCGGCTGTGGACTTTCTGAGCAGGAAAATGAAAAACGAGGCCGTGCTCTTTGGGCTTATCCTGGCCACCGCCCTGCCCGGCCTGCTTTACTGCCGGAGCGAGGACTATTTTACCGCCATGGGCCTGATGATGGGCTTTATGGCGGGAAACCTGTTCGAAGCCAGAAAGGTGCATTTTGAAAATACCCGGAACGTGCTGTTCGGTATCCTGCGCGTGCTGGGCGGCTTTGCGATCTATTTCCTGCTGAATAAGCTGCTGAAGATGCCGTTTTCGGCGGAATTCCTGGACAGCGGCACCACCGGGGCGCTGCTGGTGCGTCTGGCCCGATACGCGGTGATCGCCTTCGTGGAATTCGGCATCTATCCCATGGCCTTCGCTCCGGTGGAGGGGCTGCTGTCCCGCAAGGGCGGCGGGAAGAAATAACCCGATTCTGCATATTCTGCGGCCTGCTGACACAGATCCCTTAGAGAGGGAATGGCTGAACGCGAAATCAGGAGTAGAAACGACGAGGAGGACAGATCCATGAACTACGCTGAGGAATCCCTGCGCCTGCACGGAGAATGGCAGGGAAAAATCGAAGTGATCTCCCGGGTTCCGGTCACGAATAAGGAAGAGCTCTCCCTGGCCTATACGCCGGGGGTGGCACAGCCCTGCCTGGAAATCCAGAAGGACTACGACAAATCCTTTACCCTGACCCGGCGGCATAATATGGTGGCCGTGATTACGGACGGCACCGCGGTGCTGGGGCTGGGGGACATCGGCCCCGAGGCCGGCATGCCGGTCATGGAGGGAAAATGCGCCCTGTTCAAGGCCTTCGGCGGGGTGGACGCATTCCCCATCTGCGTCCGCAGCAAGGACGTGGACGAGATCGTCCGCACGGTTTATCTGATTTCCGGCAGCTTCGGGGGCATCAACCTGGAGGATATCGCCGCGCCCCTCTGCTTTGAGATCGTGCGCCGGCTGAAGGAAATCTGCGATATCCCGGTCTTCCATGACGACCAGCACGGGACGGCCGTGGTGGTCGGCGCGGCGCTGATCAACGCGCTGCGGGTGGTGAAGAAGGACATCGGAGAAGCGAAGGTCGTCATCAACGGGGCCGGCTCCGCCGGTATCGCCATCGGGAAGCATCTGATGAACCTGGGGGTCCGGCATCTGAAGATGGTGGACCGCTTCGGAATCCTGTGCAAGGGGGAGGAGATGAACCCGGCGCAGGCGGAGATGGCTGCGCTCACCAATCCGGAGCATTTTTCCGGTAAGCTGGCGGACGCCATGAAGGGCGCGGACGTGTTCATCGGCGTGAGCGCGCCCCATATCGTATCGAAAGAGATGATCCGTTCCATGGCGGAGGGCGCCATCGTCTTTCCCATGGCGAATCCGGTGCCGGAAATCGAGCCGGACGACGCGCTGGCGGCCGGGGCGGCCGTCGTGGGTACGGGCCGCAGCGACCATCCGAACCAGATCAACAACGTGATGTGCTTCCCGGGTCTCTTCCGGGGGGCGCTGGATGTGCGGGCCCGGGATATCAACGAAGCCATGAAGCAGGCGGCGTCCTTTGCCCTGGCGAATCTGGTCTCCCCCGAGGAGCTGAACGCCCGGTATATTCTGCCCCTGGCCTTTGACAAGCGCATCGGCCCGGCGGTGGCCGCGGCTGTGGCCCAGGC
>CADBTC010000245.1 GCA_902797445.1 uncultured Eubacteriales bacterium
ACGCTGCCGATGATCTCGTTTTCCTTGCCCAGGGAGCCTTCCACCCACAGGTACAGGCCCGTCTGCATCCGGCTGTCCCGCTCGTTGTATTTGATGGCCACGTCGTCCTGATACAGGCCGTCCAGGAACATCTCGCGGTTAAACCGCGCCACTTCCTCGAAGGCCTTGGTGTGGGCAAAGCTGTACGCTTTTTTGCTTTCCTCGCCGAAGACCACCAGGTCCTGGCTGGCCACCCAGGTATACTGCTCTTCCCCGAAGTTCCGGGTCAGGGGCTTAAAGATGACGTCCGCGGGTCCCCGGAACCGGGGCAGCTGCTCCTGCACCCGCAGGGCGAATTCCCGCAGATCCTCAGCGGTTTTCACCTCCGTCATGCCCACCTTTTCCAGCAGATCCTGCCGCAGGCAGACAAACTGGTACATGGCCGAGGAAGGCGCGTAGGCGGAAGGAATGCCGTACTGCACGCCGCCGATTTTCCCGCCCGCCATCTGGCTTTCCGGCAGGATGTCCTTCATGGACTCGGGCCAGCATTTCGCAATCAGGTCGTCCAGGGGCTGCGCTTCCTTCTTGTTCACCATGGTGGACAGATCCGGCAGGCCGTCCCAGTACAGGTCAATGGGTTCCTTTGCTGCCAGCATGACGCTCTTCTGATCCCAGTAGGCGTCCCAGGTGAGGAAGCGGAAATGCACGATCATGTTCAGCTCACTCAGGACCTTGTCCTTGAACGCGCCGTTCAGGAAGGCGGACATTTCGTCGTTTTCCTCTCCGGGATAGAGAATGGTAATCTCTTCCGGCCCGTCCGCGTGCGCCATCAGCGGCAGGGCCAGCGCCGTCATCAGCGCCAGGAGAACAGCCAACAATTTTTTCATGGATATCCCTCCTTTTTCTATTTCCAGGCGGGATGCGCCCCCGCCTCAGAATCCCGTAAAGATGGAGCTATTCCTTGACCGCTCCGGTCATGATGCCCTTCACAAAGTAACGCTGAATAAAGGGATACAGGAAGATGATGGGCCCGATGGTAATGATGGTCACCGCCATCTTGACCGTTTCGGCGGGCAGCCGGATCGACGCGGCAGCGCCGGAGGGAACCCGGCCGCTGGAAACCGCGTTCACATTGGATACGATGGAATACAGGTAGTACTGCAGGGGATACAGATTCCGGTTGTCGATAAACATCAGGGCGTGCCACCAGTCGTTCCAGTAGCTCAGCGCGTACATGAGGCCCACCGTCAGCAGGGCGGTTTTGCTCAGGGGCAGGGCAATGCGGAAGAAAATGGTCCAGTGTCCCGCGCCGTCGATCTTCGCCGCGTCATAGAGACTGGGGGAGATGGCGTGGAAATAGGTCCGCATCAGGAACATGTTCCAGACGCTGAACAGGGGCGGCAAAAGCAGCGCCAGCAGGTTATTCCGCAGGCCGTACCAGTTGACGCAGACGACGTACCAGGGAATCAGACCGGCGGAGAAGATGCTAGTAAAATTGCAGATGAAGGCAATCACGTTCCGGTACCGCATTTCGCGCAGGCTGATGGCGTAGGCGAGCATACTGGTTACCAGCATGGAGGCCAGCGTGCCCGCCGCGGTGACCAGCAGCGTCACCCCATAGGACCGGAGAATCCGGTCGCCGCTGTGGGCGAAGATGTACCGATACGTATCCAGGGAGAATGTCCGGGGAATCAGCCGGAAACCGTCCGATACGACGACATCCTCCGGGGTCAGGCTGACGGATACCGTCAGCAGCAGGGGATAGAGGCAGATCAGGCCGAAGAGACCGACCACCGTATACGCCAGCATCCGGACGAACCGGTCGTTTCGCGTCTGCCTGATGTGATGGGGCATGTTGTGGGAAGCGGCAGCATTGGTACGCATCAGAACAGTCCCTCCCCCTCGTTGATCCGCTTGGCAAGCGCGTTGGCCAGCAGAATCAGAATCAGCCCCATCACGCTCTGGCACAGCCCGATGGCCGTGCTGAAGCCAAAGCCCATGGTGCGCATGGAGGTGTATACATAGGTATCAATGACGGTGACGGCGTCCAGCACGGTGGCGTTCTGACCCACCACGCCCCAGATCATCCCCATGTCCCCGAAGAAGATCCGGCCGATGCACATCAGGGTCAGCACCACCACGTTGGGCTTGAGCATGGGAATGGTCAGATACAGGATCTGCTGCATGCGGCTGGCGCCGTCGATGGTCGCGGCTTCATACAGGCTCCCGTCGAACCCGGCCATGGCCGCCATATAGATGATGGAATTATATCCCGCCCATTTCCATACATCCAGCAGGATGATGATGGCCTTCCAGTATTTCGCTTCCGCGTACCATCGGATGGGCATGCCGCCCACGGCCATCAGCAGCCGGTTCACCACGCCGTTGGCGCCGGTCAGGATGAGTTCGCCGCTTCTCCGGTCTATCCGGAAATTGGAGGTCAGGAACCCGTAGAGAATCGCGCCTACAACCACCCAGCTGAGAAAATAGGGGAAGAACATGGCGCTCTGGCTGACCTTCTTGAACAGGCCGTTTTTGACTTCGTTCATGAAAATCGCCAGCGTGATGGGCAGGGCGGTTCCCAGAACCAGCCCCCAGCAGTTGATGATCAGCGTGTTGCGGATGGCGTTCCAGGCATAGGGATTTCCCTGGAAGAAGTACCTGAAATTTTCCAGCCCCACGAAGGGGGAGCCGAAGATTCCGTCCACAACATTGTATTTGGTGAACGCCATGTACATGCCGCCCATGGGCAGATAGGCAAAAGCCAGGAGCAGCAGCAGTCCCGGTACGCACATCAGATACAGCGACCGGTTGTGCCGCATCTCCCATCGGAATCCATGCCGGTCCCGTCGGACAGTTCGCTGCACTTTACTCCCTCCCTTTTGATATGACCCTCCTCACCTTTCCATGCTTTCACGGTGTGACCGAAGCGTATTTGAATGGATTTTATCTGTTGTCATAAGGATTCTGCCCGATCCGGGGAATTTCCTCCCGCAGCAGGAACATTCCCGTGGTATGGAAATGCTCTCCCTGGCGCCAGCGATCCGCCATGCCCCGTTCCAGGCGGTTCCGGGGAGGGTGGCAGCTGAAATCCGCCTTCGGATCCCCCAGCACCTCCAGCCGGATCATCTCCTCGCCCTCCGGCGTGGGATAGCAGTAAAACTGCCGCTGTACCCGGATGATGTTCCGATCCGGTGAAAGAATGTCCCGCAGTCCCGGGTCATACAGCCAGCTTTCGCTCCAGAACCCCAGATAGGCATATTCAGGGAAATACCGGTCATAGAAGGCCAGGGCTTCCCGGCAGCTGCGCTGAACGCGCTCCGGTGTATACCCCTCGCCGCCGGGGAT
>CADBTC010000246.1 GCA_902797445.1 uncultured Eubacteriales bacterium
ATCGACGGCGCTTCCTCCTTTCAGACGCTTGCCAGGATCATTCTGCCGGTCAGCATACCCGGCATTGTGACCGCATGTGTTTTTGTCGTCATTCAATGCTGGAACGAACTCCTGTTTGCCAATATACTGAATCAAAGTGATGTTTCCCGGACGATTCAGGTGGCCATCCGTTCGTTTCTGACCACTTTTGAGGCGAATTACGCGTATGCGTTTGCGGCGATGGTCATGGCCATTCTGCCGACCATTATCATCTACGCGCTGCTGACGAACCAGATCATCGGAGGAATGACCGCTGGCGCCGTGAAGGGCTGACCCTTTTCAGGAAGGAGGGAAGAATGCGGGTTTTTATTGTTGAAGACGAGGAACTGATCCGAAAAGGAATTGTGTCCATGGTGGACTGGGAAGCGGAAGGCTTCTCCGAAGTCGCTGAGTTTGGGAACGCGGTTGACGCATTGGCCGATCTAGCAGAGCGAGGCGCGGATCTTGTCATTACGGATCTTTTCATGCAGTCTCTTTCCGGGCTGGAGATGATCGAAATGGCGGAGAACATGGAGATTGATACGCGTTTCGTGATTCTGACCGGGCACGGATTATTTGAATATGCTCAGAAAGCCGTTTCCCTCGGCGTCAGGCGCTTTCTGACAAAGCCCATCCAGCCGGAGCAGCTCCTGTCAACGGTCAGAGAGATGCGGCAGGAAATCCTGGAGCAGAAGCGTTTCAAACAATCTATCGAGGATACGCAGGATAAACTGAGAGAATATTATCCGATCGTCTGCCGGCGCTTCTGGGAAACGCTTGTAAGTGATGATGCACCTGGAGAGATAGAGATCCGGCGCCGGGCGTCTGTCTACGACATAGCGCTGCCGTCAGGTCCTCTTTTCTGCCTGGCGATTGGTGATTCAGATCCTGACACAATGCTTCCGCAGCGACTCGCTTTGTGGCGGGCGGTAGAAGATTTTTTCCGGGACGGACTGGTATTCCTTCTGGATAACGGGTCAGAGCTGCTTGCTATCCTTCGCGGTTCCGTCAAACAGCGGGAGCTTCAGTTATTTTCTTCCGCCGTCCGGGAAAACCTTTCCATGGACATATGGCTGGGGGTCAGCAGGATCAGAGAGGGCCTTGGACTGCTGCATGTATCAGCCAGGGAAGCATCGGAAGCGCTGAAGGCCGTTCTCGGGATTGCCGATAATCCGGTTTCCTATTATCAGGATATCCAGCTGATCAAGGGAGAGGAATCCGCCTATCCCGCCGCGCAGGAAGAAAAAGTGCTGGAAGCTTTACGATACAGGGATACCGCGGACAGAAGCGTGCTTGATGATTTTATCGGCGCCGTATATGAATGCCCAGTGGGAGAGCGGAGCCTGATGCTGCTGCGCTTTCAGGTGGCGCTGTACCGTCTGGCTGAGAGCAGCGGCGCATCCGGTCTTCCGCCGTTTCAGCCTGTTTTCAGACCGGAAAGCCGCCGGGAGGCTTTTGACAGGTTTGTCACCATTGCGGAGGAAATCGCTTCAGAGAAGAAAGGCTCCCAGCAGCGAGAGATGACACGGATCGTCGAAGAGGCTCAGCGGATAATGAAAGAGAACTATGCGGATCCGTCGCTGAATATTTCAGGTATCGCACGTCAGCTGCATGTATCCCAGCAGTATCTGTCCCGCCTGTTCCGCTCCGTATCCGGGATGACCTGCATGGATTTCCTGACAAAGACGCGCATGGACGCCGCAAAAGAGCTTCTGCGCGGTTCCAGCGTGAAGAGTTATGAGATCGCACTGATGGTAGGATATAATCAGCCTAATTATTTCAGTGCATTGTTCAAGAAGATGACCGGGCTGACGCCTAAGCAGTACCGTCTTGAAAACGGAGGCTGATTGCTTTGAACAAACCACACAACTGGCGTCGGGAACTTTCACTCAAGCTGCTCCGAAATCAGATTATCCTCTGGTTTATCACCGTGATTGTCGTGCTTCTCAGCGTTGTCGCAGGCTTTATCATTTTCACGCTTCGTCCGAGTTTGTATGACACGCATATCGGACATCTTCAGAAAACGGTCGACGTACTCAACTGGGAGCTTTCCAATCAGCGGGAAAAGCTGCAGGCTTATTCTGTCAGCATACTTTCGGATGCCACGGTACAGGCATTTTTAATGAACCGGCTGAATGATCTGACGGATATCGACAATCAGCTCCGGATTCTCATGATGCGATATACGGAGTACGACCGTTATATCAGAGGAGTATATCTGGCAGATCTGAACGGGAAGCTGTACGGCAACTTCGTAACGCCCGGCGTACGGGCATATGTGGGCAGGAACCTGAAGGGAATTTTACAATCCGACGGCAGCGCCGTCTGGGCTGCGGACGGACCGGACGGATCGATTGTGATGAGCCGGGTCATTCATGACACGACGCATGATCTGACGCATACCATAGGCGCACTGTTTCTGATCATAGACAACCGCTGCTTTACGGAAGTATGCGACCGTTTTCTGGATCAGGACCTCTGGTATCGGCTGGATAACGGTTCCATGCTGCTTGGATCGGACGGGCCTGCAGAAAAAGAGAAGCAGCAGTATTTCATGTGTTCAGCCTCCCGGGGAGACTGGACCCTGTCAGCCTGGCTGAAAAAGGACGCGGTCTACGCCCCCGTTGACGCGGTGATCCGGATTGTCATTTATTGCGTGGTTGCTGCCCTGCTCGTCGGGATCGGACTGACGATCTTTGTATCGGACCGGCTGACCAGTCCGCTGCGGGAACTCAGGCATGCGATGAAGCGAGCCGGCAGCGGCGATCTGGACGCAAATGTGGATACGCGCAGAGAGGATGAAATCGCACGGCTTACACGGACATATAACCGTATGCTTTCGGATACGAAGGAGTATATCCGGCAAAACGAAGAACATCAGCGGCGCCAGAAAGCCCTGGAATTAAAGACGCTGCAATATCAGATCAATCCTCATTTTTTATACAATACGCTGGACACCATTTATATGATGGCCCGGCAGAGCGGAAACCGGGAGATCTGTGAGATGGTCATGTCCCTTTCGACGCTTTTCAGGCTTAGTCTGGCTCACGGGCAGGACTTCGTGTCTCTGGAACATGAGATCCGGTATATCACCTGCTTCCTTCAGATTCAGCTGATCCGCTTCCCAGAAGGTTTTGTCTGGAAGACGAACGTTCCTGAAAATTTGCTTCAATGCCGCGTGCTGAAGTTTATTCTTCAGCCGCTGGTGGAAAACAGCGTGAATCACGGACTACGCAACGCACCAGACGGTGGGGAAATCGTTGTAAGCGCGTCAAGGGAAGCAGATGACCTGGTGCTTCGGGTCACAGATAACGGCATCGGTATGACAGAACAGCAGCTTTCGGATCTCAGAGCGCTGATTGAACGCACGGATATCGAGGAGAATCAGGATCCTTTTGCCGGCGGCGTCGGTGTTCGGAATGTCCATCAGCGGCTGCTGCTGACCTATGGGCACGGTCTGGAGATTCAGAGCGTCTGGGAGGAAGGAACGACGGTAACGATTCGCATCCCGTATGAAAAAACAGAAAAGTCAGAGGAGGCGTCTGAAGAATGAGATATTATCAGTTTCCGAAGGCGGACGAAGTCAGGATTGATGGTGGTTTTTTCGGGCATTATATGGATATCATGGCAGACAAAGCCCTGCCGTATCAATGGAAGGTCCTGAACGGAGAGCTGGATGGAAATCCGACGGTACGAAATTTCTATATCGCCGCGGGTCTGGAGACCGGCTCGTTTTCCGGCGTTCCATATCAGGATACGGATCTTGCCAAATGGATTGACGCTGTAGGCTGTTCGCTCGCGGGAAGAAAAAACGAGGAGCTTGAGCGCACAGCGGACAAAGTGATCTCCGCAATCGTCAAAGCACAGGATCCCGACGGATATCTTGACACGTACTATCAGCTTGTGTGCCCAGAAAAGAAATGGACGGATCCGGAGTCGCATGAACTGTACTGCTTCGGTCATATGATCGAAGCCGGCATCAGCTATTATGAGGGCACAGGAAAACGGGCGCTTTTGGATGCAGCCTGCCGGCTGGCGGATCATGTGTGCCGGGTGTTCGGGCCGGGAGAAAATCAGATTCACGGATACCGCGGACACGAAATCATTGAAATGGCACTGGTACGACTCGCCAGCATCACAGGCAGAAAACAGTATGAACAACTGGCGGAATATTTTATCACTGCAAGGCGAGATCATCCGGACCTGTTTTATCAGGACAGCCGCCGCGAAGGAAATCCACTGGATTACGGCTGCTGGGGATGGGGAGATCCGGAAAGGGAATCATCCAGCTATGAGCATGTGACCGGTCACGCGGTACGGGCAATGTATCTTTATTCCGGGATGGCCGATGTGGCGCGGGAAATGAATGATCCAGCGATGCAGAATCACTGCGCGGAACTGTTTCGGGATGTCACGGAAAGCCAGATGTATGTGACCGGAGGGATCGGCACAACGTCGGTTCTGGAAGCATATACCTATCCCTACGATCTTCCGAACGGCACCATGTACGCGGAGACCTGTGCTTCCATCGGTTTGTGCTTTTTTGCCCAGCGCCTGCTGCGGTTTCAAAACCGGAGTTCCTACGCGGATGTGATGGAGCGATGCCTGTGCAATATCCTGCCGGCCGCCGTCGCGCAGGACGGGAAGCATTACTTCTATGTGAACCCCCTGGAAGTAAACGAGGAAGCATGCCGGAAAAGCCCGCTGAAAACGCATGTCAAACCGGTCCGACAGCCGTGGTATGAGTGCGCCTGCTGTCCGCCCAATCTGGCCCGCATGCTCCTCAGCCTCCCGCGCTATCTGTATTCATGGGCGGAAGACCGCATCAATATTCACCTGTACGCGCAGAGTGAAGCAAAGCTTTGCCCGGGGGGCAGGGAGATCACCATCGAACAGCAAACGGAATATCCTCTGCACGGAGAAGTCAGGCTCAGGGTTCGCTGCGGCGTTTCTGCCCCGCTGACGGTTGCCCTGCGCATTCCGGACTGGTGTTCCGATTATTCGGTTATGCTTAACGGAACCATAGCCACCGGAAAGATGGAAGACGGATATCTGCTGCTTGAACGCGACTGGGAAGGAAATGCAGAGATTGTTCTTCAGATGAAAATGGCGCCTGTATGGCTTCGGGCAAACCGAAACGTTCGGGAGGATTGCGGCAAGGCTGTGATTTCCCGTGGCCCGGTTATTTACTGCATCGAAGAAAAGGACAACGGAGAACTCCTGCAGGATATTGAAGCGGATTACCGCGTGCCGTTGACGGAGACCGTGCGGCGCGATGTTGATGGATTTCTCAGGTATACGGCAGTTATTGCCTGCGGCTCGCGTTCCGCGGAACAGTCCGGTCACAGAAACTGTCTGTATTATCCATTGACTGAAGACCGCAGAACGGTTTCCGTCACGGCTATTCCCTACTGTATCTGGGGTGAACGGACCGCGGGAGAAATGACAGTCTGGATCAATATCTAACAACAGGGTTGGTCTGGCCGAGCTTCACGGTTCTTCCGTTCCCTGTAAAACCTTTTCCAGTTCCATGGCAAATCTTTCCTGATACGCATCCTGCTCCGCCTGCAGCGCGGTTTTGTCCATCCGTTCAATTCGCTCGGATCGGATCCATCGCAGCTGCTTTGCCGCCTTCACGGTTTTGATGGCAATCTGCGTGTATTCCGGGCCGATCATAAGCAGCTTCAGAGCATCTTCCAGCTTCAGATACCCGCTGGTCATGATGCCAAGGGTGTCGAAAATCGTATCATTTGCGATAGGGCCAATCACCACATCGGCAGTCAACCCGTCTTTTGCGTGCCGATTGTTGTAGATGTATTGAAACCAGTCGACATTCCGCTGAAACCGGTAGATATCAAGGCCCGATTCATCCAGCTCATACTCGTTTACGACCGCGTTCTCTCTGGCCCAGCGATAAGTAAAGGCCCGGTCGGGCGTCAGATAGAAGCCCCATCCAAAGTCAGCGTTCTTCCTGCCCAAATGAATATCCGGGTCCCTGATCTCCTGACCGCCTGTATGATACAGAATCATTGCATCCGCTCCTCGCTCTCTGACAAATCGTTTTTTCGGTTCATGTGTTTCTCGTCTTCATCCAACTCAATCGATACACTTGCCATTCTGCGCTGCGAGGAAACGGATAACCGTCCCTTCGACCGCCAGTCTCCTGAAGCGCTCACCGTCCTGCACCTTGATATGAACAAACGGGTCCGACCCGCCGGCAAGGTAGACCAGCGCGTCGTCCGCTATGCCAAATTCGAATGACAGATCGAGGCCGTCTTCCCGCTCGGTCAGAAACACAACATTATAGTACACATCCCATGTGCCTGCGCCGATATAGCTGCTGAGGGGACCCTCCGAGAAAGTATAGTCGCCCTCCGCGTTCAGGGTGAGAATGAAATCGCCGCCAAAGCCCTCCCCCTCGTATCGGTAGGTGCCGGCGAGGATCGCCTGCTTTTCTCTCTTAAAGATATCCAGAACGGCCTGCTGAAAGTCAAAATAGCTGTGCGGAAAGGCATTGTCTCCGCTGGCCTGAACACTCGTTCCGTCCGCGAAATCCATCTCGAGGCTGAAGCCTTCTCCGTCCAGCACCTCATATTCTGTTTCATACACTCCCTGCCAGCTGTCCGCGCCGTTATCCGCGATGGCCTGCATCAGCTCCGCAGCCAGCGCTTCCGGGAAAAGCCGGGGCGTTTCCTCGTTTTCCTGAATCCAGTATCCGTCCTCCCGAAGCGTGATTTCCCAGCTTCGCGGCATCATGTCTCCACTCAGGTAGTAGGAAAAACGCGTCAATGTATGATCGCCCGGAGGCGCAGCAAGCGTTTCACAGAATTTCTCAAACGCAAGAAGGTTTCCCGCCGGTTCAAAGGAAAACGCCCGGCCTTCTTCCTCGCCGCCCCGCCAGTAGATGAACAGCCATGGGCCGGCATCCCCGTCATCAAGGGATTCCTCCCGCCTCCTGGCTGCGCCGCCGGAAAGCAGATCGCAGAATGCCGCCCACTGCTCCTCCGTCAGTTCGACCGTTCCGGAGCGTGTAATATCCGATTCCGTCTGCGGCCAGCCGCCTCCCTCCCGGGTCTCATGAGAAAACCAGCGTTTTTCGCCTTCCGCGTAAAATCGGTACCGCTGGTAATGCGGCGGGGCGGTTGAAGCGTCATAAGTGTAATAGAAATCCGTAATGTCCTCAAAGGAAATATCTGTTCCGACGATGATGCCGTCTGATGGCACAGCCGCAGCAGAAGCCCGGTCACTGTTTCCGACGGGCAAAAGCATCAGAAAGGCAAACAGCAGAAGAAGAACGTGTTCCATCAGATTTCCTCCTTATCCCCGTGGACCAGCATCTCAGTTAAGCACCGCCCGAATGCATTCATCGATTTCCGCTGCTCTTCTCAGAAGCCTCTTCCGCTTGATATCCCCTTCGCTGGGCCACGTCATGAGCTTCTTGATCCGGCCCAGGGCGATGGCGGCGCCGAATCGATCCTTCCACCCTTCATAAAGCGTGGAATACCATGTTTCCAATTCCGCTTCTGACGCTTCCGCTCCTCCCCGGATCTGACGGGCCAGCGCCGGATTTGCGAGCAGCCCTCGCCCGATCATGATCCCGGACAGATCCGGGCAGCGGGACAGCAGCGACCGCACATCCTCCGGCGACCGCAAATCCCCGTTATAGACGGGCTGTGTAATTCCCTGTTGGACGGCTTCCTCAAATGCTTCCGGATGAATGCCGCCCGTATACTGCTCCCGCATTGTCCGCACATGAATCGCCGTATGATGAAAGGGGTAGTCCGCGAGAATGCGCAGCAGCCTCGGCCATTCCTCCGGGTTTTCATACCCGATCCGTGTTTTGACCGAAAGCCCGATCGGCAGCGGGCGGGAGAAAACCGCGTCCAGAAAAGCCCGCAGATAGCCTGGATCCTTCAGCATGCCGCTTCCCCGTCCCCGCTTCGTAACCGTCGGCGAAGGGCATCCCAGATTCAGATCCGCGCAGGCATATCCCAGACCCGCGATATCCTCCATCCATGCCGTCAGCTGGTTCGGATCCCTCGTCAGTGCCTGGGGCAGTACGGTCAGCCCTCTGTTCTCCTCCGGATCCACATCCCGCTTTTCCCGCGACAGCAAGGTTCCGGTCTGCGTCAGCTTATGGAAAGGCAGACAGTATACATCTATGCCCCCAAACAATTCCCGGTGGGCCCGCCTGAGCACTCCATCCGTGATTCCTTCCATCGGCGCAAAATATATTTTCAGCCCTTCCATCGTTTTCCCTCCGCCGGATTGCTTACGCTGATTATATATCATTGCCTCCATCCCCGCAACATGGACCATATGACGGCCTGCATTCTCGGCTGGACGGACACGCTGAGCACAAAGGCAAACCGATCTCCGGAGGCAGCGGACGGATGAACACACGGAATCAACCAGATCAGATATTGTATTTTGATCCGAATGGAGTTACAATCCTTAGCGGTTTTGATCATTACAAAGAGGTGACCGTCCATGAATGAGGAGTCGAAGGAAACACAGGAATCGTGGGAAGAATCCCATCCCTGGCTCTCGAACCTGACGCAGCAGGATGAGGATGATTCCCTGGATGAAGTGATCCGTTACACGCTGGATGAGCTCAGGTTTGCGTAAGGAGGAAAACAGGATGGAATTTGCGGGCAGCAAATCGGTTATCACCCCGGAAGCGGTTTTTATCATCGGTACTTATGACGAAAGCGGCGTTCCGAACGCCATGAACGCCGCCTGGGCAATGCAGAGCGATACCGCGGAAATCACCATTATGCTGGGGAAGCATAAGACGACGGAAAACTTCGAAAAGACCGGCGCCTTTACCGTCGCCTTCGGTACGGTGGACACCATGCTCATCTCCGACTATTTCGGCGTGGAAACCGGCAGCAAGGTAAACAAGATTGAAAAAGCGGGATGCCACGTTCATAAAAGCGCCCATGTCAACGCCCCGATCATCGAGGAGTATCCGCTGACGCTGGAGTGCAAAGTCAAGTCCTGGGATCCGAAAACGGGATATGTCATCGGCGAGATTGTCGCCTCGCAGGCGGATGAAAGCATCCTGTCGGACGGGAAGGTTGACCTGGGCAAGCTGAAGCCCATTATCTTTGACCCGTCCTTCAACGTTTACCGCGTTGTGGGGGAAGCGGTCGGAAATGCATTTAAAGATGGCCTCAAGCTGAAATAACGGACAAACGAAAAACGCCCGCGGCGCAGTCTTCGCACTGGCCGCGGGCGTTTCTCTTTCTGGGATGCGTCTTCCTGCGCTTTATATCTCTCCGTCTCTCAGCATTCTGTTGATCCGGTCCAGTCCGGACGATTGCACGATCTTCGCCGCCTGCAGCCTGTTCAGCGCGTCCTCGTAAACGCTGTATGTATGCGCGTCGAACAGAACCCATTCCACCAGATCCAGCTCGCCCGGATGGTCCTCGACAAACTGGGCAGCCGTCCCGACCGCGATTCTTGCGGCCTCATGGACGGGATAGCTGTATGCCCCCGTGGAGATGGACGGGAACGCCACGCTGCGAATGCCGTGATCCACAGCAATCTGCAGGGAATTCCGGTAGCAGCCCGCCAGAAGCTCCGCCTCTTCGTTCTGTCCGCCGTACCATATCGGCCCAACGGTATGGATCACGTATTTGCAGGGAAGATTGTAGGCGCCGGTTATTTTGGCCTGGCCGGTTTCGCAGCCGTGAAGGGTCAGGCACTCCTCGAACAGTTTTTTCCCGGCCGCCCGGTGAATGGCGCCGTCAACGCCGCCTCCGCCCAGCAGAGAGTTATTCGCGGCGTTGACGATGGCGTCCACATCCGAAACCTTTGTGATATCGCCCTGCACAAGCCGGATCACCGTTTCGGATTCTGCGGGGCGCTGGCTGGCCGGCCGATGCATTTCCATGTATTTGGCCTTCCATTCCGGATCCTCATAATGCCTGTATTCACCCATCTGGCACCCGTGGCAAAGATCATCGGCCACTTCCAGAATCACGTCCGAAAGCTCCAGATCCTGTTTCCACTGATCCGCGATGGCGTCATACCCCAGCAGCGCGCCAAGGATGTTGCCCGTCACCGCACCGGTGGAATCGCTGTCGCCGCTGTGGTTAACTGCGGCAATCACGCCGGCGGAGAAATCATCCGGATAGCGCAGCGCGCAATACAGGGAGATGCCCAGCGTTTCCTCCGCGACCCAGCCTTCGCCCAGCTCATGAATATTATCCAGATCATCGATGGCGTCATTTTCGGACAGCGCAATCGCCCGGTCAATGATGTCAGTGAGCTCCGGAAGATGCGGATCCCCTTCAAAGATCCCGGCGACCGTATCCCGCGCTTCCGCCACGATCTCCTTCAGAGACATCCGTGTTTCCTTCGGCGGGAAAACGATGCGGTTGATGATATGGACCAGCACCGCGGCGGGCATATAGCCAAGGGAATGCCC
>CADBTC010000247.1 GCA_902797445.1 uncultured Eubacteriales bacterium
AGGCGAACCCCTGATCCGGGAGGATTTCTTGGACATCATTGACGCATTGAACGAGCGGGAGATCGGTGTAGACACCATCTATACCAAGCGCATTTTTGGAACAGCTTCGGGCCGATCCCCGCGCAGGGGAGCTGCTCGGCGGCGAGGCGGAACCGGGGAACGAAGAGGCGCTTCTCAGCGCGTACGCGCAGGCGGCGAAGAAGCTGGGTTATGATCTGACGGAAGCGGAGCTCCTGGAGGCGATCCGGGAAAAGGCGCAGGCGTGCAGGGACAAGGCGGAGGCGGCGGCGGAAACCATCCGGGCGCTGTCAGACGAGGACGTGGAGGATGTCTCCGCGGGCTCCATTCATTTCCCGCACATCCTGAATTGAACCGGCAGGACGAACAGGGCAGAAACAATTGCCGTTGATTGGAAAACATGAGCAGGATTTTTCGGAAAAAGAGCATGGACCGGGTCTCTTCCCCGGAACAGCTCAACGACTATATCCGGGTCACCACGCCCTCGGTCTGGCTGGTGCTGCTGGCGTTGGTGATCCTGCTGGTGGGCATGCTGGCCTGGAGCATCTTCGGCCGGGTGGAAGTTCACAATGACGACGGCAGTACGACAGCCGTTGCGCCGATCACGTATGTGACAAACTGACGGTCAGGAGTGAACCAGATGCCGGAGAAGAAGATCAAGCGGCCGGTGAAAAACGGGAGAGCAAAAGTCCCCGTGGTCATGCAGATGGAAGCCCTCGAATGCGGAGCGGCTTCCCTTTGCATGCTCATGGCGTATTATGACAAATGGGTGCCGCTGGAGCAGGTGCGGAAGGACTGCGGCGTGTCCCGGGACGGCAGCCGGGCGAAGAATATCCTGAAGGCCGCCCGCAGCTACGGCTTTGTTGCCCAGGGCTATCGGTATGAGCCGGAAGCCCTGAGGGAAAACGGCGCTTTCCCCTGCATCATTCACTGGAATTTCAACCACTTTGTGGTCTGCGACGGCTTCAGGGGAGGCAAGGCGTACCTGAATGATCCGGCGGGGGGCGACTATGCCGTGTCCATGGAGGAGTTTGACCGGAGCTTCACGGGGATTGCCCTGATGATCGAGCCCGGCGAAAACTTTGAGCCGGGCGGAAAACCCAAGAGCGTCATGGGCTTCGCGAGGCGCCGGCTGAAAGGCGCGGAAAGCGCGGTGGCCTTCGTCGTCATCACCACGGTGATCGCCGCCCTGACCGGCATCCTGAACGCCGGTTTCTCCCGGGTTTTCCTGGACAAGCTGCTGACCGGGCGGGAGCCGACGTGGTTTGTTCCCTTCATGATCGGGCTGGGCCTGCTGACGCTGATCCAGCTGGCGGCGGCATGGATTCAGGCGGTTTACACGCTGCGGATCAACGGCAAGATGGCCGTGGTGGGAAACAGCACGTATATCTGGAAGATCCTGCGGCTTCCCATGGAGTTTTTCAGCCAGCGGATGGCGGGCGACATTCAGCAGCGGAAAAACGCCAACGCCTCCATCGCGGGAGAGATTGTGAATACCCTGGCGCCGCTGGCGCTGAACACCGTCATGATGATCTTCTATCTGGTGGTCATGATCCGGTATTCCTGGCTGCTGACGCTGGTGGGCGTCGCTTCGGTGCTGTGCCAGCTCGGGATTTCCCGGCTGATTTCCCGCAAACGCGTGAACATCACCCGCGTGATGATGCGGGACAGCGGCAAGCTGGCGGCCGCCACGGTATCCGGCGTGGAGATGATCGAAACCATCAAGGCCAGCGGCGCGGAGAACGGATTCTTTGAGAAATGGTCGGGATACCAGGCGTCCGTCAATACCCAGAACGTGCGTTATCAGCGGCTGGACCAGTATCTGGGCATGATCCCCGGCGTCATCAGCGGCATCATGAACGTGACGGTGCTGATCCTGGGCGTATGGCTGACCATGCGCGGGCAGTTTACCACAGGCATGATCTTCGCTTTCCAGGGCTTCCTTTCCGCGTTCATTGCCCCGGCCGGCCAGCTGATTTCCTCCGGCCAGCAAATGCAGGAAATGCGAAGCAGCATGGAACGCATCGAGGACGTGATGGAATACCCGGACGACAGCGGCCTGGACGAATACGGGGAGGAGGATCCCTCCCTGCCGGGACAGGCCATCGGCGCCGGGGAAACCCTCCGGGAGATGCACGGCAATACCGGGCGCATCAACGACGTGATGGACGCCCCGGCGGACGCCATGCCTGCCGCGGAAGGAGAAGCGGAAAGCTACGACAAGCTGAGCGGCGAGCTGTCCATGCGGCATGTGACGTTCGGCTATTCCCGGCTGGAACCACCGCTGATCGAGGATTTCAGCCTGGAACTGAAGCAGGGACAGCAGGTGGCCTTCGTGGGCTTTTCCGGCTGCGGCAAAAGCACGCTGGCGAAGCTGATCTCCGGCCTGTATCAGCCCTGGAGCGGAGAAATCCTGTTCGACGGGAAGCCGGCGCGGCAGATCCACCGAAGCGTGTTTACCGGCTCCGTGGCCGTGGTGGATCAGGATATCACGCTGTTTGAGGATACCATCGCCAACAACATCAAGATGTGGGACAGCTCCATCGAAAATTATGAAATGATCGTGGCGGCCCGGGACGCGCAGATCCATGAGGATATCATGCAGCGGGAAGGCGGCTATCAGTACAGAATCACCGAGGGCGGAAAAGACTTTTCCGGCGGGCAGCGGCAGCGGCTGCTGATTGCCCGGGCCATCGCGCCGAAGCCGAAAATCCTGATGTTCGATGAAGCGACTTCCGCGCTGGACAACGTGACCCAGAAGCAGGTTTCGGAATCGCTGGACCGGATGAAATGCACCCGGATCGTGATAGCGCACCGGCTTTCCACCATCCGCCAGTGCGACCGGATCATCGTGCTGGACGGCGGACATATCATTGAGGACGGAACCTATGAAGAGCTGATTGAAAAGAATGGCTTTTTTGCGGAACTGGTGGAACGGCAGCGGCTGGATCAGACGGCATAACAAAAAACAGAAAGGGGAACAGGAAACCATGGAGATCACCAAGAACAGAGAAGGCGGCAAACTGACAATCGCGCTGGACGGACGGCTGGACACGATCACTTCCCAGCAGCTGGAGAAGGAGTTGCGCACATCCATCGACGGAGTCACGGACCTGGTATTCGACCTGGAAAAACTGTCCTATATTACTTCCGCGGGCCTCCGCGTGCTGTCGGTCGCCCAGAAGGTCATGAACCGGCAGGGGCATCTTGCCATCATCCACTCCCAGCCGGATGTGATGGAAGTATTTGACGTCACCGGCCTGACGGACGTGATGGAGATCAGTTAAGATGAAGGATGAAGCAAGCAGAAAAAGGCGCCGCATGACGATTTCGCGATCCTTTCTGAGCTGGCTGCTGCTGATTGTCTTTCTGGGGTTTCTGGCATCCATGCAATTCATCTGGATTCACCAGACCAATATGTCCACCAGCAACGCGCATTCCCTGCTGACCATCAATGCACAGGATGTCCGGCAGGACGTGATTGACGCCTCGGATGAAAATCTGCTGAAGCTGACCCGGAAAATCGGCGGGGAAATAGACGGCGGCGCGTCCACGGATGCGGCGGCGCTGGAGCGGATGATGGAAGCCTATGACGTGGCCGAAATCAACGTGGTCGACGGGAAGGGGATCATTGTTTCCACGACGCTTCCCGAGTTTCTGAATTATGATATGGCAAGCGGGACGCAGTCCGGGGAATTCATGGTATTGCTGCTGAGCGGCTCGCAGACAGAATATGTTCAGAAATATCAGCCGACGTCATTCCGCCCTGATCTGTACAGAAAATACGCCGCCGTCAGGCTGAAATCAGGCGGCTTTGTTCAGGTGGGATACGACGGAGAACGCTTCCGGCGGGATATTGATCAAAACGTCATCAGCGCCGCAAAAAACCGGCATGTAGGCCAGACAGGCTGTATCATCATCGCGAATGAAGAATGGAATATCGTCAGCGACCGGTATGGCCTGACGGGACAGAATCTGTATGCAACCGGCATCTGGATCGACCGGGATTCCATGCCGGAAAATGAAGTGTTCCACGCGGAAGTATATGGGAAGCCCTGCTCCTGCATGTATATTTTCACGGAAGGCTACTACATCATTTCCGTTCTGCCTGAAAACGAGATCATTCTCGAGCGGAATTCTGCCATGAGCGTGGTCGGGATCATCGAAATCCTGATTTTCATCGCGCTGTTTACGGTCATTTTCCTGCTGGTGAAAAAGCTGATCGTCAACAATCTGGGCAAGGTGAATTCCTCTCTGTCGAAAATCACCGGGGGCGACCTGAACGAAGTGGTGGACGTCCGCTCCAATGCGGAATTCTCGGACCTTTCGGACGATATCAACTCCACGGTGGGAACGCTGAAGCAGTATATCGCCGCCGCCGCGGCCCGGATCGATGAAGAGCTTGCCTTTGCGAAGAATATTCAGGAATCGGCGCTGCCTTCCGTGTTCCCGCCTTATCCGGATCGGACGGAGTTTTCCCTGTATGCCACGATGAACACGGCGAAGGAAGTCGGCGGGGACTTCTACGATTTCTATTTTCTGGATGCCAATCTGCTTGCCTTCATGGTCGCCGACGTCTCCGGGAAAGGCATCCCCGCCGCCATGTTCATGATGACCTCCAAGACGGTGCTGCGGGACTACGCGGAACGCGGGGACGAGCCGAAGGATGTATTCATCAACGCAAACGCCAAGCTCTGCGAAGGCAACGAAGCGGAAATGTTCCTGACGGCCTGGATGGGATTCCTGGATACCGATACGGGGCTGGTCCGTTTCGTGAACGCGGGGCATAATCCGCCGGTGCTGATCCGGAAGAAAAAGGCGGCGTTTATCGAGCAGAAACGGAACCTGATGCTGGCCATGATGGAGGGGATCAGATACCGGGAGCAGACCTTGCAGCTCGAGCCGGGAGACATCCTGTATCTGTATACGGACGGCGTCACGGAAGCCTGCCGAAAAGATGAAAGCATGTTTGGAAACGACAGGCTTCTTGAGTTGCTGTCGGACGACTTCGGAACGGGCGACGACGCGTGCCGGAAAATCTGTGAAGCGGTCAGGCAGCGTATTGACGCCTTCGTTGAAGGAGAAGCGCAGTTTGATGATATGACGCAGGTCTGCCTGTATTATGCGGGAAAACAGGCGGAAGTTCGGGCGTCCGGATCGCGCACCGAGGAAAGAACGTTTCCGGCAGACGCAGAGCGCTTGTATGACGTCCTGTCCTTTATAGATGGGATGCTGGAGGAAGCGGGCTGCGGAAGAAAAGAGAAAAAGCAGCTGGGCATGGCTGTGGAAGAGATCTATGTGAACATCGCCAGCTATGCCTACGGCTCCGGCAGCGGTGATGCCCTCATCCGGGTGACGGCCGAAAAAGATCCCGGCCGGGCGGAGATCGTCATCACCGACACGGGAGCGCCGTACAACCCGCTGGAGAAACCCGATCCCGATCTGGGAATGGATGTGGAGGATCGGCAATTCGGCGGCTTCGGCATCTTCATGGTCAAGAATGCAATGGATGACATCACCTATGCCCGGGAAGAAGGAAAAAACATTCTGACCATTCGGAAAAGCTGGAATCAGAAGGCGCCGGAAACAGAAACGAAGTGACGCCATGCCGCCGTCATCCACAAAGCAGCAGGCAAAAACGCATCAAAATACAGGCTCCCTGCCAGCGGAGCCTGTAGGATTCAAATCTGCTCTTGCTTTTGAGCAGATTTTTTTTCGTTGTTTTTTCTTCCCCGCACCCGAGTGTTTTGCCACTACAGCTGCCAGAGATTGATTCCCAGTTCTTCGTTTCTCTCCCGGCCTGCCTGACCGTCCAGTACCCGGACAAACATTTCACAGGTCGCGCCAACGCGCAGTTCGACTGCGTGTCCGCCGTGAAGAACATGCTTCTGATCCGCCATGGTGACATGAAGATGGATATACGGCTGATCGTTCATTTCGGTCACGCTGCCCGACAGGCTCGCAATCTCCATGAATTCGTTCGTTTCTTCCTGATGATAGCGTTTTTCCCGAAGATCGAACACCCCGACAACGGCGTGATCCACCGCGCCGATGGCGCTGACCTGCGCCAGGCGGATCCCTTCCTGCTCGCACATCTGTTTCAGGCTTTGCAGGATTTCCTCTCCGTAATCGATCCGCAGCATATACGTGTTCCCCAATTGCCTGTACTGC
>CADBTC010000248.1 GCA_902797445.1 uncultured Eubacteriales bacterium
CGGATCCGGACGGAATGAAGTCTGCTGCCGCGGAATGACAGAGAATCAGAATCCGAAAAGGATGATAGAAGGAGGAGAAAAAATGGGTATTCTGAACATGCTGAGGGGTCAGCTGATTGACGTCATCGAATGGAGCGACAACAGCACCAAGACCATGGTCCATAAGTATGACATGAACGGCAAGGAGATCATGATGGGTGCCCAGCTGACGGTGCGGGAGAGCCAGGCGGCCGTTTTTGTCAACGAAGGACAGCTGGCGGACGTGTTCGGCCCCGGCCGCTATGAGCTGCAGACCAGCAATATGCCTATTCTGACGGCACTGAAGAGCTGGAAATACGGCTTCAATTCTCCCTTTAAGAGCGACGTTTACTTTGTCAACACCAAGCAGTTCCTGGATATGAAGTGGGGAACCAGCAATCCGGTTATGATGCGGGACGCGGAATTTGGCATGATCCGGCTGCGGGCCTTCGGCATCTACAGCTTTAAGGTGTCCGATCCGAGCGCCTTCCTGAAGGAAGTCTTCGGCACCAATGCCATGATGACCGTAGAGGGTGTGGAAGGGCAGATCAAGCGGCAGATCGTTTCCAGCCTGAGCGACGCCATCGCCGAGAGCAAGATTCCCGCCCTGGACCTGGCGGCCAACTACGAAGAGCTGGGCACCTATGCACTCAACGCGGTCAATCCGAAGCTGGCCGCGCTGGGACTGACCCTCTGCAGCTTCGTGGTGGAGAACATCTCTCTGCCCGAAGAGGTTGAGAAGGCCATGGATAAGCGGACCAGCATGGGCGTCCTGGGCAATCTGGACCATTATGCCAAATACCAGGCGGCGGAAGCCATGCGGGAAGCTGCCAATAACCAGGGAGGCGGCGGAATGGCGGGCATGGGCGTGGGCATGGGCGCCGGCGCGGCCATGGGGCAGATGTTTGCCCAGAGCTTTGCCCAGCAGCCTGCCGCACCTGCGGCTCCCACAGCATCCGCTGCCCCTGCGGCAGCCATGACGGCCTGCGTTTCCTGCGGAGCCCAGATCACCAAGGGCGCGAAGTTCTGCCCGGAGTGCGGGGCGAAGCAGAACGCGGCAGCTTATTGCAGTGCCTGCGGGGCGGAGATTGCTCCCGGCACAAAGTTCTGCCCCGAGTGCGGCGCAAAGCAGTAACAGATAAAAGCGAATCAGATTTAACCCCGCTCCGGAAAGCCGGAGCGGGGTTTTTGGGAGCAAACGGATGAAGGAAATCACAAAAAGACTGCTGTCCTGGTACGATCAGAACGCCAGGACGCTTCCATGGCGGGGGAGCGCGGATCCTTACCGGATATGGGTCAGCGAGATTATGCTTCAGCAGACCCGAACGGAAACCGCAGGGGGATATTATGTCCGGTTTCTGGAAGCCTTTCCGACGGTGCAGGCGCTGGCGGCGGCCGAAGAAAGCGATGTGCTGAAAAAGTGGGAGGGGCTTGGATACTATGCCCGGGCCCGGAACCTGCAGGCGGGAGCCCGGCAGGTGATGGCGGAATACGGGGGAAAAGTGCCCTCCGAAGTGGAAGACCTGTTGAAGATCAAGGGCATCGGACCCTATACGGCCGGCGCCATTGCCTCCATTGCCTGGAACCGGCCGGTTCCGGCGGTGGACGGAAATGTGATCCGGGTGGTCAGCCGTCTGTATGCTGTGGGAGAAAGCCTGGGACAGAAGGAAACCCGGAAGCGGATCGAAGACATGGCAGCGGCGCTGGTGCCCGCGGAGCGGCCCGGGGATCATAATCAGGCCATGATGGATCTGGGGGCCACGATCTGTACGCCGGGTACACCGGACTGCGACCGCTGCCCTCTGGAGGCTTATTGTGAGGCTGCGCGGCTGGGGATTGCTGCAGATTTGCCCATTCTGCCTGGCGCAAAGCCTCCAAAGGAAATCCCCTGTGATGTCATTCTGATCTACAGCGGAAACCGCGTGCTGGCCCGGAAACGGACGGAAAGGATGCTCAGCGGTCTGTGGTGTTTTCCTCTGTGGGAAGGGTGGAAAAACGCAGAGGACCGGAGAGGGGAGATTGCCCGGCTTTGGGGATGGAAGACGGATGCGATTCGGATCCGGGGAACCGCGAAGCATGTCTTTACCCACCAGATCTGGAAAATGACGATGTACGAAACGGAGACGGCGGATGCGGCTTCTGCGCCGGAAGGATACGTCTGGATCAGCGCGGAGGAGCTGAACACACTGGCCTGGCCGACCGCCATGAAGGCGCCTCTGGCACTGGCGAGGGAACGACTGGACGGAACGCTGAAAGCGGAAACAGCGCGGTCGGGCGGACGAGCGGACAGCCCGTCCATCCTCTGAGAGGTGCGCATTTCAGCCGGATGAAAAAGTAAAAATCGCTGAAAAAACGAGAAAACAGAAGAAAAATGGAGAGCTATTTAAAGTTATTTCCGATAAATTCGATTTTACAAAGATTAAGCGCTTGCGTTATTTCCTGAAAAGCATTATAGTATCCAAGGTTGTTAGCACTCTATCGAATTGAGTGCTAATCATCCGGAAGAAGACGAGTACAGGAGGAATTGTTCCATGACTGTGAAGCCCCTGGGTGACCGTGTGGTCATCAAGAATTGCGAAGCGGAAGAAACGACCAAGTCCGGGCTGATTCTGACCAGCGCGGCAAAGGAAAAGCCTCAGATGGCCATGGTGCTGGCTGTGGGTCCCGGCGGCAATGTGGACGGGAAAGAGATCACCATGCAGGTGAAGGAAGGCCAGAAGGTCATTTATTCCAAATATGCCGGCACGGAAGTCAAGGTGGACGGCGAGGAAATCATCATCGTGCGTCAGAGCGATATTCTGGCCGTGGTGGAATAAGATTTCCCGGGAGCGAAGGAGCCGGGCGGTGTGGATGCCGCATCCGGGAAGTGCCTCCGCTCAGCATAAAGGAACGGTAAAAATAGAACAGCGAGGAGAGAAACGAAAATGGCGAAACAGATCAAATACGGCGAAGACGCCCGTCGGGCGATCGAAAAAGGCGTAAACGCCCTGGCGGATACCGTGAAGATTACCCTGGGGCCCAAGGGACGCAATGTGGTGCTGGACAAAAAGTACGGCGCTCCCCTGATCACCAACGACGGCGTGACCATTGCCAAGGAAATCGAGCTGGAAGACCCCTTTGAAAACATGGGGGCTCAGCTGGTGAAGGAAGTTTCCACCAAGACCAACGACGTGGCGGGCGACGGTACCACCACCGCGACCCTGCTGGCTCAGGCGATCATTCGGGAAGGCCTGAAGAACCTGGCCGCAGGCGCCAACCCCATGATTCTGAAGAAGGGCATCGAGGCCGCGACGGAAGCGGCGGTCGAAGGTCTTCGCGAGCTGTCCAAGCCCATCAACGGCAAACAGGCCATCGCTCAGGTGGCGGCCAACTCCGCCGCGGATGAGACCATCGGGCAGCTGATCTCTGATGCCATGGAGACCGTGGGCGCCGATGGTGTCATCACCGTGGAAGAGAGCAAGACCATGACCACCGGCATGGAGACAACCGAGGGCATGATGTTCGATCGGGGCTATGCCTCCGCTTACATGGTGACCGATACCGAGAAGATGGAAGCGGTGCTGGATGATCCGGTGGTGCTGATCACTGATAAGAAGATCAGCAACATCCAGGAGATTCTGCCCCTGCTGGAGCAGGTCGTGCAGAGCGGCAAGAAGATGCTGATCATCGCGGAGGATGTGGAGGGCGAAGCCCTGAGCACCCTGGTGGTCAACAAGCTGCGCGGCACCTTTACCTGCGTGGCCGTAAAGGCCCCTGGCTTCGGCGATCGGCGCAAGGAAATGCTGCAGGATATCGCCATCCTGACCGGCGGACAGGTGATTTCCTCCGAAACGGGCATGGAGCTGAAGGAAGCGACCCTGGATATGCTGGGCTCCGCGCGTCAGGTGAAGGTCAATAAGGAGAACACCACCATCGTGGGCGGCGCCGGCGTCAAGGAAGACATTGCGGCCCGGGTGAACCAGATTCGGGCTCAGATCGCGGAAACCACCAGCGATTACGACCGGGAGAAGCTGCAGGAGCGGCTGGCCAAGCTGGCCGGCGGCGTGGCGGTGATCAAGGTCGGCGCGGCTACCGAGATCGAGATGAAGGAGCGCAAGCTGCGCATTGAGGACGCTCTGAATGCCACCCGGGCGGCGACCGAGGAAGGCATCGTGCCCGGCGGCGGGATCGCCATGCTGAACGTGATTCCCAATGTGGCGGCCCTGCTGGAGAACTACGCGGGCGATGCCAAGACCGGCGTGGAGATCGTGCTGCGGGCTTTGGAGGAGCCCATCCGGCAGATCGCGGCCAACGCGGGTGTGGACGGATCCGTGGTGGTGGATCATATCCAGACCGCCAAGAAGCCCGGCTTTGGCTACGACGCGCTGAAGGGCGAGTATGTGGACATGGTGGATCGGGGCATTATCGACCCGACCAAGGTTACCCGCAGCGCCCTGCAGAACGCGGCCTCCGTGGCGGCCATGGTGCTGACCACCGAGAGCCTGGTGGCGGACATCCCCGAACCCGAACCCGCGGCTCCGGCCGGCGGCGCCGGGATGGGCGGCATGTATTGATCTCCGGGCAGATATAAGTCCAAATAAAAAAGGCGTCTCCGCTCAGCCGGGGGCGCCTTTTTCAAACGGCAGCCCGGGTGAAGGGACCGGTTTGGCGCCGTGCGCCGGGGATGAAGCAACGGCCTGTTTTTTTGCGGAGGGCAGGGCAAAATCGTATAAAAAAGTCAAACAGAATACAGCCAAAAATGGTTGACGAAACAAAGGCGTAGTGGTATGATACCATTTGTTCGAGTAGCGAAAGCTGAAGTGCCCATGTGCAAATGACGGACGTTTTCAGGCTTTCGGTCGGAACGGAAAAGGGTAATAGACCGGCGGAAAGCCGAAAATGACGGAAGGAGTTGTACAATCATGAAGAAGCTGCTTGCTCTGGTGCTTGCTCTGGCGATGGTGCTGTCCGTGTCCATGTCGATGGCCGAGGGCTCCAAGACGACGGATGACACGACGACTGTGACCACGACGGAAAGGACCAACTATACCGGCGCCAAGGACGACGAGACGCCCAAGGTCCTGATGTGGAAGATTAACACGACGGACGCCGCGAAGGAACTGACTGAGAAGCTGAGCGCCGCGAAGGACGCCGGCGAAGTCAACACCGCTTTCCCTGAAGAGCTGAACGTGCCCGCCGGTCTGATCGTGGCTGATGTTATCAGCGTGGCCGTGGATCCTGCCATCGCTGATGAAACCTCCTATACCGCGGAGCTGACCGGGATCGCGGGCGTGCAGGCCGGGAAGAACGCGTACACCTATTCGCTGGTGGACGAAGCCTGGTTCGCCCCGGAGACCAAAGTGCCCGCCGATAACACGGTGGACGCGACGTTTGCGCAGGATGCGCTCAAGGCGATGGTGTCTGCTGGCAACATCACTCTGGTTGTGCTGACGGAAGCTGCCGAATAAGCTTGGATGAAGGATAGAAAATGGCTGCCATCGCAATGGTGACAGCCATTTATCCTGTTCAGCGGAAAATGATTGATATTCATACGCATGTGGTTTATGGTGTGGACGATGGGGCCCGCAGCCTGGAAATGAGCATGCAGATGCTCCGAAACGCGGTGGAAGGCGGGATTACGGGCATTTGCTGCACTGCGCACGCCCGCCCCGGCCACAGGCTTTTTCCGGCTCAGGACTACCTGGAGCGCCTGGAGCTCCTGCAGCGGTTTCTGTGGCAGGAGGGCTTGGATTTGTGCCTCTATTCCGGATGTGAAATAATGTATACCTCTGAGGCAATTCAGGCCCTGCGGGGTGGATTTCTGCCGACCCTGGGAGGGAAGGGCGCGGTGCTGACAGAGTTTATGCCGGAAATCCCATGGGGAATGATGCAGCATGCGGTGCGTGAAATGAGCAATGCTGGATTTCATGTGCTGGTGGCACATGTGGAAAGATACGAATGCCTTCGGGAGGCGTTCACCTGGCTGGAGGAGTTGAAGGAGATGGGGTGTTTCCTTCAGATGAATGCGGAGACCGTGCTGCGCAGCCATGGCCTGATGGGGGATCGATGGGCCCGGAAAGCGCTGAAAACGGGGCTTATTGATGTGGTCGCCAGCGATATGCATAATCTGACCTCCAGAAAAGGAAACCTTCCCGAGGCCCGCGCAATGCTGAAAAGGGACTACGGGGAGGAGACGGCATTGCGGCTGACGGAGGATACTCCGCGGCGCATCCTGGAAGGATCCCTTTGGGAGGAGAGAAGGAAAGGAAGGAGCGCGAATGGCTGGTAAAGGCGCAAGCCGCCCCGTGAAGGCGCTGATTTTCCTTGCTGTGCTCGTGCTGCTGGCTGTCGGCGGATATGTGATCGGCAGGCGGCTGGAGGAGAATGTGGCGGAGCCCCGGAGCAAGATGACGGAGGGCTTCGGCCAATACGAAGAGAAGATCTTCCGGGGGAATACGTACTATAAGAAAACAGGGCTGACCACAGTCCTGCTCATGGGCATCGACCGGGATTCCTCCGGGGCGCAGTATCTGTATCGGGACGGAGGACAGGCTGACTTCCTGATGCTGCTGGTCATCGACCACGAGGGAAAAACGGTACGTCAGCTGCAGATTGAGCGGGACACCATGGCCCGGGTTCACGTGCTGACCATCCTGGGGGACGACGGCGGATACATGAACATGCAGATCTGTCTGAGCCACGGATACGGAGCCGATCAGGCGGCCTGCGCCGAGAACACCAGGGAGGCAGTCAGCCACTATCTGGACAATCTGGGGGTGGATCTGATCATGGCGGTGGACTATTCCGCCATTGCCGAGATCAACGATATGCTGGGGGGCGTTACCGTGACGCTGCGGGACGACTTCGGCACGCCGGAGATGCAGGCCGGCACCACGCTGACGCTGAAGGGAAAGCAGGCGGAAACCTTTGTGCGGGCCCGGATGACCGTTGGAGACGGCACGAACGCCAGCCGGCAGCTCCGGCAGCGGGAATGGCTCAGCGGAGCAAAGGAACGGATGGCGGAGAAGGTTCGGGATAATCCGAACTTTTTCGCGGAGATGATGGACCGGCTGGGGGACCGGCTGCTGACCGATGCCAGCCAGGGCCGGCTGATCAACGAATTCAACGCGGCTATCGGCTACTCGGCGGGCGAAGTGGAGCAGATCCCGGGGACTTACAGCAAAGGACGCGACGGATTTATCGAGTATCACACAGAGCCGGAAGATGTGGCGGCGTGGATCATACAGGCGGCATACCGCCCCGCAGAGGCAACACCATAATCGCAGGAGGAACGCATGCCCAGGAGACGCAGAGGAGAAGAAA
>CADBTC010000249.1 GCA_902797445.1 uncultured Eubacteriales bacterium
AAAAGCTGATCGTCATCGCGGGGACCACCGCCTCCGGGAAGAGCGACCTGGGGGTGGCGCTGGCCCGCCGGTTTCACGGAGAGATCGTATCCGCTGACAGCCGGCAGGTCTACCGGGGGATGAACCTGGGGAGCGGGAAGATCACGGAGGAGGAGATGGAGGGCGTGCCCCATCATCTGCTGGACGTCCGGGAGCCGGGGGAATTCTTTTCGATGGCGGATTTTCAGACACTGGCCTATGAAGCCATCGACGGGATCCTGAGCCGGGGGAACATTCCCTTTCTGGTAGGCGGGACGGGGCTGTATGTCAGCGCGGTGACGGAGGGCTATGTGCTCAGCGAACAGAAGCCGGATCTTGCGCTGCGGGAAAAGCTGGAAACCTATGACACGCCGGCGCTCTTCGAGATGCTGAAGGAGCAGGATCCCAGGACGGAGATCGATCCCCGGAACCGGCACCGGGTCATGCGGGCGCTGGAGAAGATCGCCGCGGGAGACAAGGGGCCGGCGCCCCGGCAGCCCCGGTACAGGACGCTGAAAATCGGGGTCCACTATCCCCGGCCGATCCTGAAGGCGCGGATCGACGAGCGGCTGGAGCGGCGCCTGAAGCTGGGTATGGTGGAGGAAGTCCGGGGGCTGCTGGACCGCGGCGTCAGCGAGACTTTCCTGGTCAAGCTGGGGCTGGAATACAAATATCTGACCTGGTATATCACGGGGAAGATGGGATACGAGCAGATGACGGAGGAGCTGGGGCTGGCCATCAAGCGCTTCGCCAAGCGGCAGATGATCTGGTTCCGGCGGGATCCGGAGATCCACTGGATCGACATGGAAGGGAACCCGGAGGATGAAGCCGCGGGGCTGATCCGGGATTTTCTGGAAGAAGGCACACAGGGCTGAGGCCCCGAAGACGCAGGAATCCGAAAGCAGGGAAAAAGACCTGCCGCGGCGCTGATCCGGACAGGATGGGAAAAGACGGAAGACCGGCCGCGGGAGACCGGAAAGACAGGAGAGAAAGATGATCAAGGAAGTTCGCATCCAGTCAGTGGGGGATCTGCTGCCCCTGATCACGGAGCAGGAATACCGGAAGGATCTGGACCGGTACCGCAGCCCTTTTCTGTATCGGGGGATTCCTGACGCGGACTATCAGATGACCACCAGCCTGCGGCGGAACTGCAAGGGGCTGCAGAAGACCCTGGAGCTGGCGATCCTGAACAACTTCGCCAAGTATGCCATCCGGGAGGATCCAAGCGTCAGCCGGAACGTCTGGCAATGCATGATCACGGGGCAGCACAACGGCCTGCCCACGCGGCTGCTGGACTGGACCCAGAGCCCGCTGGTGGGGCTGCATTTTGCCGTCACGGAGGCGAATCTGGAGGAGATGGAGCAGCACGACTGCCTGGTATGGCGGATCGACATGCAGGAGCTGTACAGCCTGCTGCCGGACCGGTATCAGAAAGTGGTTAACCGGACTCAGAGCACCATCTTCAATGTAAAGATGCTGGCGAACATCACCGAGTCCCTGGAGCAGTATGACCGGGACATGGGGAAGGAGAGCATGGTCATCATCGAACCCCCCAGCACCAATGACCGGATCATCAATCAGTATTCCTTTTTTTCCATCGTCCCCATGGACATGGATGACATCGAGGATTTTCTGAACCGGCGGACGGAGCATACGGTGAAATACATCGTGGACCGGCACCTGCGGTGGCGGGTGCGGGACATGCTGGACCAGCTGAACATGAGCGAGCGGATCATCTATCCCGGCCTGGACGGGCTGAGCAAATGGATTGCGCGGCACTATTATGTAAAATAAGCGGCGGTACGGGCCTGCGGGTGAAGACCGCATAAACGGGAGCCGCGGCGCCGGCAAACGGTCAGGCGCGGAAAAACGGCCGGCGGGACCCCGGGAAGGATGCCGCAATCGCGGCAGGTATGGGGAAGGAGAAAACGGAAAGATGGCGGGACTGAGATACAGGTGCCTGGTGCTGGATCATGACGATACGGTGGTGAACTCCACGGCCACCATCCATTATCCCAGCTTTGTGGAATACATGGCGGAAAAGCATCCGGATATTCAGATGTCCCTGGAGGACTATTTCCGGTACAACTTCCATCCGGGGGTGGTGGCGCTGTTTACGGAGATCTGCGGGATGAGCGTGGCGGAAATGGAGGACGAGGAGCGGTTCTGGAAGGAATATACCCGGCACCACTCCCCGAAGGCTTATCCCGGCATCCGGGAGATCCTGGAGGAGCAGAAAAGGCGGGGGGGCCTGATTACCGTCGTCAGCCATTCCTATACGGAAAACATCCTGCGGGATTACCGGGAGAACGGGCTGCCGGCGCCGGACGCGGTTTTCGGATGGGAATATCCGCCGGAACAGCGCAAGCCGGAGCCCTGGCCGCTTTACCGGATCATGGAGCAGTTCGGCCTGAAGGCGGAGGAGATGCTGGTGGTGGACGATCTGAAGCCGGGATACGATATGGCCGCGGCCGCGGGCGTACCCTTCGCGGCAGCCGGATGGGCCAACGACATTCCGGAGATCGAAGGGTTCATGCGGCAGAACACGCCCCGCTACTTTAAAACCGTGGCATCACTGGCTTCCTTTCTGTTTCCGGAGAAATAAAAAAGGTTTTTTGGAAGATAAATATGGACAGGACGGGAAAACCAACGGAAAAACGGTAAAAATCCCGCTATCCTTTGGGAAAAAAGCTTGACAGCCGACGGGAAATGGGTATACTGGATATCGTTATTAAAACCACCAAGGAGGTTTTGTGTGATGAACAAAGGTGAACTGGTAGCCGCGCTGGCCGCGAAAACCGATCTGAGCAAAAAAGATTCCGAAGCTGCCCTGAATGGGCTGATTGAAGTCATCAGTGATACCATCGCCAAGGGCGAGAAGGTGCAGCTGATTGGTTTCGGCACGTTCGAGCGCAAGGATCGTCCCGCCCGCACCGCCCGCAATCCGCGGACCGGTGAGGAAGTCAAGATCGCCGCTTCCAAGGCTCCTGCTTTCAAGGCCGGAAAGGCTCTGAAGGACAAGGTCAATCAGTAATCACACTTGAAAAGCCGCAGCCACGGGCTGCGGTTTTTTTGTGGAAATCTCTTTCGATCAGCAGGAACGGCATTCCGGGCCGCAATGCATGCGCACCTGTTGCGGTGATTGCTCAAACGGTGCGGCAAACCGCCTAAAAAGGAACGGATTGGTCAGAATCGGACACAGAAAAAACATTTTTCTCTTGCACTGCGCCGTAAAAAGTGCTATACTGCCGGGAGAAGGCAGCAGGGATGCTGCTGAAAAATAATAAGCGGCAAAGCCGCAGAAAAGGAGCGTATCTCTATGAAAAAGATCGTTGCTCTGCTGATGTGCCTGATGATGGTGATTGCCAGCGTCAGCGCTCTGGCCGACGGCCAGAAGGTTGGTGTGTCCATGCCCACGAAGGATCTGCAGAGATGGGTGCAGGACGGTGAAAACATGCAGAAGGAACTGGAAGCTGCCGGCTTTGAAGTTGAACTGCAGTACGCCTCCAACGATGTTCCTACCCAGCTGAACCAGGTTGAAACCATGATCGATAACGGATGCACCGTCGTCGTGATCTCCGCGATCGAAGGTTCTTCCCTGGGCACCGCCTTGGCGAAGGCCAAGGAAAAGGGCATCAAGGTTATCGCTTATGACCGTCTGCTGATGGACAGCGATGCTGTTGACTACTATGCCACCTTCGACAACTACATGGTCGGTACCG